>NZ_JCANOT010000012.1:0-147492 GCF_059552495.1 Methyloversatilis sp. S146-33 | reverse complement strand
AATCGACCGGGATGAGCTTCAGACCGTAGTCGGGCGTCTTGAATCGCGGCATCGCAAGGCTCCGGAGAGGCGATGCGGAATCATAACAACGGCATGTGAACGGATGAGGGTGGGGAGGGGTTTTTCTACAGCCTCAACGTTTGACATGAGGGGCGTCCAAGGGCGATAGCCCTTGGACGTCCCCCTCGATGGAAGGGTTAGGCGTCACGGCGTTGCCTTGGGTGCACAAAGCCACAGCGACACGATGAATTGCCCGAGCGCGAAAAGGATGCAAAGCAGTGCCCCAACGACAACATAGCGCATGCCCCAGAGATAGAAGCTTGACCTGGCGCTGCGGCACTGCGCCTCTTCCTTCTTGCCCTCGCTGGCTGACGCAATTGCCTTGACATCCCACATCTTGTACTGGTGCCGCCAGTAGGCAGCGAGGACGGCGAGGGCGAGACCCAACGTTGCGGCTGTGACGAACAGTAGGAAAGAGGTTCGGCCGGCCCACTTGACGATTGATTCCGCCTGAGCAAGCGCGGCGACAACCGCTCCTCCAGATACGGCCTGCAGCATGCCCACGACAAACGCCTCGTTGGCGAACAAGACCTCGCGATCAGTTTGTGCCACGTGCTCCTCCCTTTCTGACGCCTAACTTTGTTTTCTGGCGCAGTTTTGCGCCATAACTATGGACGGTGCCGGGTAAACAGACAGCCGTGACCGCTCTGAAACGCGCGTGGCAGCGTCATTATGGATGTTATGACTGTTCATTCATACAGTATTAAACGGATGTGAAAAACCTCACCCCTGATGCCGTCCGGTTTTTGATCACTGTACCGGAACATGCATCTGCCATCTACGCGGTCTACGGCTTCACGTACCGGGGACCGACCGGGCTCGTCGCGCGAATGGCGAGATCGTCCCGTGCGGTCTTCGGCGCTGGCCGGATCAGAGGTAAATGCCGCCCGCCACCTCGATCCGTTGCCCGTTGATCCAGCGCCCGCCGTCTGACAGCAGCGCGGCGACGGCGGCGCCGATGTCGTCCGGCAGGCCGACGCGGCCGAGGGCGGTCTGGTCGGCGATGGCGCCGTTCACTTGCGGGGTGTCGCGCACCATGC
The DNA here is from genome assembly GCF_059552495.1 of Methyloversatilis sp. S146-33. Next base: position 146,392 of record NZ_JCANOT010000012.1, on the reverse strand, counting down.
CGCCGGCGAAATCGGTTTCGATGGCGCCCGGCGCAAGCGTATTGACAGTGATGCGGCGCTCGCCCAGTTCGCGCGCCATGAAGCGCGTCAGCACTTCGACGCCGCCCTTCATCGTGGCGTAGGCGGCGAAGCCTGGCATGCTGAACCGGGCGAGGCCGGACGACACGTTGAGGATGCGGCCGCCGTCGGCGATCAGTGGCAGCAGCGCCTGGGTGAGGAAGAAGGGCGCTTTCAGGTGGATGCGGAACAGTTCGTCGAACTGCGCTTCGGTGGTGTCGGCGAAGGGGGCGTAGATGCCGATGCCGGCGTTATTCACCAGATAGTCGAAGTGGTCGCGCTGCCATTGCTGGCCGAGTGCCGACTTCAGCGCGTCGGCAAAGCCGGCGAAGCCTGTGCTGTCGGCCACGTCGAGCTGCAGCACGACGGCGCGAGCGCCTTCGGCGATCACTTCGGCGGCAGCGGCTTCCGCCTCGTCGCGATGGCTGCGGTAGGTGATGACGACATCCACGCCCTGGCGGGCGAGGTGCAGCGCCATGTTGCGGCCGAGGCCACGGCTGCTGCCGGTGATGAGGGCGATCTTGCGGTCTGCGTTCGTGCTCATGGATATCTCCTGGTAGTGAGGTCTGAAGGTGTGCGACGGGTATGTCGCCAGCACGGAATGAAGTCTATTGATCGGGTTTGTGGAGATAAATGCAGCAGGCTTTGTTACTCTGTTCGGAATATTTGGACAATAAGGCCGCTCATGGACCAGATTGAAGCGATGCGCATCTACAGCCGGGTCGCTGAGCTGGGCAGCTTCACCGCCACCGCCGAGAACCTGGGCCTGCTCAAATCGACGGTGTCGAATGCGGTGCAGCAGCTGGAAAGCACGCTCGGTACGCGACTGTTTCACCGCACCACGCGCAAGGTGCAGCTGACGCAGGACGGCCAGGCCTATTACGAGCGCTGCCGCGACCTCATTGCCGACTTCGACGAACTGAATGCGCTGTTCGCCGCTGGTGGGCAGGCCGACCTGCGCGGCCGGCTGCGGGTGGATCTACCGCTCGCCTTCGCGCGCGATCTGGTCATTCCGCGCCTGCCCGAGTTCCTGATGCGCCACCCGCAGCTTGAGATCGAGGTGAGCAGCACCGACCGCCGGGTCGATCTGGTGCGCGAGGGCTTCGACTGCGTGCTGCGCGTGGGCGCGGTCGGCGACCACAGCCTGATCGCGGTGCCGCTCGGGCGCTTCGAACAGTTCAACTGCGCCAGCCGGGCCTATCTTGAACAGCACGGCACGCCGCGCACGCTGGCCGACCTGGCGATGCACCGGCTGGTCCATTACGCGCAGACGCTGGGCGCGCGTCCTTCGGGCTTCGAATACGTATCGCCGGAAACCGGCGAACTGCTCAGCGTGCCGATGCAGGGTGTCATCACGGTCAACAACTCGGACGCCTACCGCGAAGCCTGTCGCGCCGGTCTCGGCATCATCCAGGCGCCACGTGTCGGCCGCTATCTGGACGACGAGACGCTGGTCGAAATCCTGCCCGACTATCGCGCCCCGTCCTTGCCGATCAGCCTGGTCTATGCCAACCGCCGCCATCTGCCGCTGCGGGTGAAGGCCTTCATCGAGTGGATGAAGACCGTGATGTTCGGGAGGATGTGAAGCCGGTCGCACGGATGTCCGGCGATGTCCGGTGACGGCTGCAATCGCGAGCAAGCTCGCTCCCACGGTCTTCGCTCCAGGTCTGAGCGGGGCCCTATGGAGGGCAGCGGTTGCTGCCAGCTCGGTCTGTGGACTTAACGCCGCGCGCTGCCCACCGCCGCTGTCGGGGTCAGAAGACCCCTCCCACAGGGCCCCGGCCCGAGCTCCGCTCGCGGATCGGGCGCGTCACCCTTGTGGGAGCGGTCTTGGCCGCGACGGGGCCGTTGCTGGCCGCTGGCTTTGATTCAGCTCGCTGTCGGGGTCAGAAGACTCCTCCCACAGAGCCCCGGCCCGAGCTCCGCTCGCGGATCGGGCACGGCCTCTTGTGGGAGCGGCCTTGGCCGCGACAGGGCCGTTGCTGGCCGCTGGCTTCGATTCAGCTCGCTGTCGGGGTCAGAAGACCCCTCCCACAGAAGCCCGGTTCGGGCTCAGGTCGCGGATCGGGTGCCCCACCCCTGTGGGAGCGGCCTTGGCCGCGACAGGGCCGTTGCTGTCCGCTGGCTTCGATTCAGGCCGCAGTCGGGGTCAGAAGACCCCTCCCACAGAATCCCGGTTCGGGCTCAGGTCGCGGATCGGGTGCCCCACCCCTGTGGGAGCGGCCTTGGCCGCGACAGGGCCGTTGCTGTCCGCTGGCGTCGATTCAGGTCGCCGTCGGGGTCAGAAGACCCCTCCCACAGAGCCCCGCCCGAGCTCCGCTCGCGGGTCGGGCGCGTCACCCTTGTGGGAGCGGCCTTGGCCGCGACGCTGCCTTTGAACGGCGCTGGCGTCCATTGCGGAGCGTCAGTGGAATGCGCCTTTAGTAGGCGGTTTCCACGGCCCGCAGGTCGAACACCAGCACTTCGGCGTCGCGCCCTTCGCTGAGCGACACCGCGTCGGCGCCGCGCAGCTTGAGGCCGTCGCCGGCGCCCAGACGCACGCCGTTCACGGTGACCTCGCCGCGCGCCACGTGCACATAGGCGTGGCGGTCGCCGCGCAGCGGCAGCGTGGCCGCCTCCTCACCGTCGAACAGCCCGGCATAGACCCGCGCGTCCTGGCGGATTCGGATGCTGCCCTCGGCGCCGTCCGGCGTGACGATGGGGCGCAGGCGGCCGCGCTTCTCTTCCGCCTTGAAGTGGATCTGCTGGTAACCCGGCGGCGTGCCGTGTTCGTCCGGCAGGATCCATATCTGCAGGAACTTCACCTGCTCGGTCTGCGAACCATTGAATTCGCTGTGCGCGATGCCGCGGCCGGCGCTGATCATCTGCACGTCGCCCGGGCGGATCTGCGAACCGTTGCCCATGGTGTCCTTGTGTTCGAGCACGCCGTCGAGCACGTAGGAAAAGATTTCCATGTCGCGGTGCGGGTGCATGCCGAAGCCGGCGCCGGGGGCGACGGTGTCGTCGTTGATCACCAGCAGGTCGGAGAAGCCGCGCTGCTTCGGATCGTCGTAGTGGGCGAACGAGAAGGTGTGGCGCGAACTTAGCCAGCCGTGTTCGGCGACGCCGCGCTGGTCGGCGGGACGGGTTTCGATGCTCGGGCGGGTGGCGAGGGTGGGGGTACTCATGTCGATCTCCTTTTGCTGCAGGGCGTCGCGCGGCGATGCCCTGCGTTCATGTGCGTTTCGTGTTCAGGCCGTGCGGCGGGCGTCGAGCGACAGGGCTCCGCCGCCGAAGGCGACGATCTGCAGCAGGCCGCCGGCGATGGCCACGTTCTTGAAGAAGTGGATGAACTGGTTCTGGTCGGCAAGATTGAAGTGGAAGCCGAAGGCGGTCACCAGACTGAAGGCGGCGATCGCGGCAGCGACCCAGCGGGTGCGGTAGCCGACAACCAGCGCCGCAGCGAGACCGATCTCGACGAACAGTGCGCCGGCGTAGGCGAGCTCCGGGAAGGGCAGGCCGACCGAAGCGATGTAGCCGATGGTGCCTTCGGGCTGAGTCAGCTTGCTGAAGCCGGCGAGCAGGAAGAGGGCGGCCAGCAGCACGCGGCCGGCAGCGGCGGCGATCTGGCTGGCGTCGGTGCTGCGGGCGGCCTGCTGAGCGGAGGAGGCCTGGATCGTCGAGGTGTTCATGGTCTGTCCTTTCGATAGTGTCTGGGGTTGTCTGCCGGTGCGCGTCCTGCTGTCGCAACCGATGGCTGAACTGTACTGTCGCGACCACGGTTGATAAATCGGCCTGGAATTGAAACACTGTCGCAATTGAGTTGACAGAGAGGCCTTGGTCACGGGATGAGCCAGCTCGGGGACATGCAGATTTTCGTCAGCACGGTCGATGCGCAGAGCTTTACCGCCGCCGCCGAGCGGCTCGGGCTGTCGAAGCAGCTGATCAGCCGCCGCATCATGGCGCTCGAAGAGCGACTGGGCGCCCGTCTGCTCGTGCGCACCACGCGCCGGCTCAGCATCACTGACACCGGGCGCGGCTTCTACGAGCGCGCCGTGAAAATCCTGCAGGACGTGGATGAGGCGGAGCAGCTGGTCGCCAATCAGAACGCGGCGCCGCGCGGCACGCTGCGGCTGTCGGCACCGATGTCCTTCGGCACGCTGCACCTGGGGTCGGCGATCGCGCGCTTCATGGCGACCTGGCCGGAAGTGACGGTCGAACTGGATCTGAGCGACCGCTTCGTCGATGTCGTGGGCGAGGGCTACGACATGGCGGTGCGCATCGGCCAGCTCGGCGATTCGTCGCTGATCGCCCGCGCCATCGCACCGACACAGCTCGTCTTCTGCGCCAGTCCCGGCTATCTCGAAGTGCACGGCCGGCCGCAGACACCGGCCGACCTGAAAGACCATCAATGCCTGCTGTACGGCCATTCGCGCAACGTCGAATGGCCCTTTCTCGACAAGGGCCGGCCGCACGCGCTGCCGGTCAGCGGCCGGCTGCGTGCGAACAACGGCGAACTGGCGCGCGATGCAGCCATCGCCGGCCTGGGCGTCACGCTGCTGCCCACCTTCATCGTCGGCGAGGCGCTGCGCGCCGGCAGTCTGGTCAGCGTGCTCGACGAATACGCGCCGGCGCCGCTGACCATCTACGCGGTGTACCCACAGCACCGTCAGCAGTCGCGCACGGTCAAGGTGTTCACCGAATTCCTGCGCAACACCTTCGGCAAGACCAGCTTTTCCTGAACGGCTGCGGGTTTGCGGGCGGTACGCACGAAGGCATTGAAATTTTCCTTGAAAAAAGCACGACCGTTCGTATTATTGCCCTATGGGCAAGGGAGAGCACACACGCACGGTCATACTCGAAGCGGCGCTGGCGCAGGCCAGCGAAAGCGGTTTCGAGTCGCTGACCATCGGTTCGCTGGCCGAACGCACCGGGCTGTCGAAGAGCGGCCTGTTCGCGCACTTCGGCTCGCGCGAGGAATTGCAGTGCGCGGCCATCGACATGGCGGCGCAGCTGTTTGCAGACACGGTCATGAAGGCGGCGTTTGCCGCGCCGCGCGGCGTGCCGCGGCTGTGGGCGATGTTCGAAGGCTGGCTGGGCTGGACGCAGCGCGGCGGTCTGGCGCACGGCTGTCCGATCCACGCGGCGTCGGTCGAGTACGACGACCGGCCGGGGCCGATGCGCGACCGGCTGGTCGGGCACTACCGCCTGCTGCAGCACGCGCTGGACAAGGCCGTGCGCATCGCCATCGACGCCGGCCATCTGCACGCCGACCTCGACATTGAGCAGTTCATTTTCGACATGTTCGCCATCGTGCTCGGCTATTACCACGCCGCCCGCCTGATGGACGACGCACGCGCCGGCGAGCGCGCGCGCGCCGCCTTTGCCCGCCTGCTCGCCGATTTCGCCGTTCCGGGAGCATTGCCATGAGTTCGATCGCCCTCCATCCGCCGCTGCGTGTGCGCCGCACGTCCGGTGCGTCGCTGGCGCCGGTGCTGCGCCATTATTTCCGCCTCGCCAGTCGCGTGGCACCCGAACTGGCGCGTCGGCAGGCCGAGCGCCTGTTCACGACGCCGCCGCGGCCGCGCAGTGCGGTATCGACCGCGTTGCCGGCGCGACGCGAAACGGTGAGCGTCGGTCGCCACGACATCGCCGTGTGGTCGGCCGGCCCGGCCGGTGCGCCGGCGGTGCTGCTGGCGCACGGCTGGGGCGGGTGCGGTGCGCAGATGGGTACGCTGGCCGCGGCGCTGCTGGCGGCCGGGCGCCGCGTCGTTTGGTTCGACCAGCCGGGCCATGGCGACAGCGGCCATGGCCGCGTCGGACTGCCGGATTTCGTGCAGGCGCTGCACGCGCTGGTGGCTACGCACGGACCTTTCGATGGCGCGGTCGGCCACTCGCTGGGCGGAGCGGCGATCGGCCTGGCGCTGCGCGAGCGGGCCGATTTCGGGCGCGCGGTGTTCATCGGCGCGCCGGCGTCGATGCGCGAGCACACGCTGCGCTTTTCGGCGCTGATCGGCATCTCGCCGCGCGTGCGCGAGGCGATGCGCCGTCGCATTGAGCACCGCTACAACGTCCGTTTCGACGATATCGACCGCATCGACGCGCTGAGGGACGTAAACGTGCCGGCGCTGTTCGTGCACGACGTCGATGATGCGCAGGTGCCGTTCGAACACGCGCTGCGCCTGTCGGCCGCGATGCCGCAGGCGCGGCTGCTGCGTACCTGGGGGCTGGGCCACAACCGGGTACTGAAGGACGCCGCCACCGTGGCCGCAGTCACTCATTTCATCTGTGGTGACGAGGCGCTACCGGAGGTACTGCCGGCCTTGCCGCAGCCCGCTCCGATCTACTGAACGGGCGACGTTTCGGCAGCGCGTCTCTTTATGTGAATCAAAGTTGTATCATGTGAAACTCGCGTCGGTGCGCTTGCCGCACCAGGCGCTTTCACACAGGACAACCAAGGAGACACAACATGTCCGAACGCATCGTCTTCCGCAGCGGTGAAGCACTGGTCGCCGGCGGCCCCCCGGGCACCGCAGCCGAACCCGAAGTCATCATCGGCGAACTGGACGGCCCGGTCGGTACCGCGCTGGCCACGCTGACTGGCGACCAGGTGAAGGGTCACACCCGCGTGTTCGCCATCCTCAACACCGACATCCAGGTGCGTCCGCTGACGCTGATGGTGAGCAAGGTGACGGTGAAGGACGAGCGCTACACCAACATCCTGATGGGCACGGTGCAGGCCGCCATCGCCAATGGCGTGCTCGACGCCGTGCGCGCCGGCGATATCCCGAAGGAAAAGGCCAACGACCTCGGCATCATCGTGTCGGTGTGGCTGAATCCGATGGTGTCGACCGCCAAGGACCTCGACCACAAGATCCTGTTCGACATCCACCGCCAGGCCATGGCCAAGGCGATCAAGAAGGCGATGAACAATCAGCCGGACATCGACTGGCTGCTGGAGAATCAGGACAAGATCACCCACAAGTACTACCAGATGGGGCTGGACGGAAAGATCTGATCCGCCCCGGTCGCCACCTCAGGTGGCGACCGTCTTGTCCTTGAAGCGGCAGATGTCGACGATGCCGCACTGGCCGCACAGCGGCTTGCGCGCCGTACAGGTGTAGCGGCCGTGCAGGATGAGCCAGTGGTGGGCGTGCTGCATGAATTCGGCCGGCACCACCTTGAGCAGCGCGTGTTCGACCGCCAGCACGTCCTTGCCGGGCGCCAGGCCGATGCGGTTCGAGATGCGGAAGATGTGGGTGTCGACCGCCATGGTCGGCGCGCCGAACACGATGTTCAGCACCACGTTGGCGGTCTTGCGGCCGACACCGGGCAGCGCTTCGAGCGCGGCGCGGTCGTTCGGCACCTCGCCGCCGTGCTTCTCCAGCAACTGGTGCGACAGCGCCACCACGTTCTTCGCCTTGGCGCGGAACAGGCCGATGGTCTTGATGTAGTCCTCGACGCCCTCGACACCGAGGCTGACCATGGCTTCCGGCGTCGGTGCCACCGGAAACAGCTTGCGCGTCGCCACGTTCACACCCTTGTCGGTCGCCTGTGCCGACAGCACGACGGCGACCAGCAGCTGGAAGGGCGAACCGTATTCGAGGTCGCTCTTAGGGTGCGGGTTGGCCGCGCGCCAGCGCTCGAACAGGGTCTGTATCTCGGCCCGTGTGAGCCGGCTTGCGCGGCCCGCCATCAGGCCGACGCGGCTTCGGCCGGCGTGTGCGGCGCGGCAGCGCGCGCCTGTACCCGCGCCACCCAGGCGTTGCGCGCGGCGATCAGCAGACCGAGGAAGATGAAGGCGCCGGGCGGCAGGATGGCCATCAGCAGGCCGCGGTACTCGTCGCCGAACACCTGTATCGCATGCGCGCCTGGCACGATCATGTCGATGCCGGAGAACAGCGTACCGGCACCAATCAGTTCGCGCGCGCTGCCGAGCAGCGCCAGCACCCACAAAAGGCCCACGCCCATCGCCGCGCCGTCCCAGGCGGCGGCCAGCGGCGAGTTCTTGGCGGCGAAGGCTTCGACCCGCGCCAGTACGATGCAGTTGGTGACGATCAACGGGATGAAGATGCCGAGCACGAGATAGAGGTCGTGCAGCCAGGCGTTGAAGGCGAGGTCGAGGCAGGTGACCAGCGCCGCAATGATGAGGACGAATACCGGGATGCGGATCTCATGCGGAATCAGCGTGCGCAGTGCGGCGACCGCGCCGCTCGACATCGCCATGACCAGCACGGTCGCGAGCGACAGGCTCACCGCGTTGACGAAGCTGGTGCTGACGGCCAGCAGCGGACACAGGCCGAGCAGCTGCACCAGCGCGGTGTTGTTCTCCCACAGGCCCTTGCGGCCGATGTCGCCGTAGACGGCGCGTTCTTCAGCGTTCATGCCGGTATCCCCGATGTGTGTGCCGCGCGGTGAAGGTGGCGGCGATGTCCGGTCGCCGGCGGCTTCGATGCAGGCTGGCATCGCGAGCAAGCTCGCTCCCACAAGGGCGGGCAGGGGCCAATTGACCAGCCTTGTCTGTCGTCGGCGCGGAAGGTGTGGGAGCGACCTCTGGTCGCGATACGGCGCTCGATCATTCGAACACCTTGTCTGCCGAGGCGCCGGACGGCAGCGCGAACAGCGCGTCGCGCACCGGCGCGATGGTGGTGGCGGCGCGGCCGGCGGCGCGGATGACGGCGCGCGGCGAAATGGTGGCACCGGTCATGTAGGTGAAATCGCCGCCGTCCTTGCGGACTGTCCAGCTGGCCGCCTGCGCGGTGTCGCGGCCGGCGAACTGGCTGATCCACTTCGGCGACGCGCGGTCCTTGGCGGGGTCGATGTAGTCGCCCAGCCCCGGCGTCTCCTTGTGCGCGACCACGCGCACGCCGCCCAGCGTGCCGTCGGCGCGCACCGCCATCAGCAGCCGGATGGCGCCACTGTAGCCGTCCGGCGCCTGCGCCTCGAACACCAGCGCGACCGGCTCGTTGCCGCGGCGTGCGCGATGCAGCGTCACCGGGCCGTCGATGCCGAGCGCGGGCAGGGCGGGCAGCTCCACGGTGTCTTCGAGCAGCGCGTTGTCGTAGTCGGCGCGCGGCAGCACCTGGGCGATCAACTCCAGCCGGCGCGCCTCGACCGAGGCCTGTATCGGCGCCTCAGTGGCGTCGTGGGTGAGCGCCATCAGTGCGGTGAAGGCCAGCGTGAACACGGCCAGCAGTGCGGCCGAGCGCATCGCGCTGCCGGCCGCGGTCGGCGCCGGCGGTTCCGGCGCCAGTTCGGCGGCAGCCAGTGCTTCATCGACCACCGGCGTCTGCGCCTCGCTGCTCATGGCGCGCCTCCGTTCTTGTGGCCGAACACCGGCGGCTGCGTCTTCATGTCGATCAGCGGCACGCAGATGTTCATCAGCAGCACGGCGAAGGCGATGCCGTCCGGGTAGGCGCCGAAGGCGCGGATGAGCCAGGCGATCAGCGCGATGCCGGCGGCGAAGATGAGCTTGCCGCGCGGCGTGGTCGCGCCCGACACGGGGTCGGTCGCGATGAAGAAGGCACCCATCATCGTGCCGCCCGCCAGCAGATGGAAGGCCGGGCCGGCGTAGTGCGCCGGATCGATCAGCGAGGCGATGCCCGATACCAGCGACATCACCGCCAGAAAGGCGACGGGTACGTGCCAGGTGATGATGCGCAGCGCCAGCAGCAGAACACCGCCGGCGCCCCAGGCCAGCGCGACCCACTCCCAGCCGGCGCCGGCAATGTGGCCGAAGGTGGTCGAGTGCATCACGGCGGCGGTGTCGTCGCCGGTCATCAGGCCGGTGCGCAATGCGTCCAGCGGCGTGGCGCCGGTGACGCCGTCGAGCGCGCGCGCGCCGCCGAACACCCAGTCCATCTGCGTCGCGAAGTCCGCGCCATTGAGGCCGGGCCACTGCGACATCAGCGCCGGGAAACTGACGATCAGCAGCGCATACGCCAGCATGGCCGGGTTGAACGGGTTCTGGCCGAGGCCGCCGTACAGGTGCTTGCCGATGATGAGCGCGAAGGCGGTGCCGAGTACGGTGGTCCACCAGGGCAGCAGCGGCGGCAGGCAGACGGCGATCAGCCAGGCGGTGACCAGTGCGCTCATGTCGGTCAGCGCCGGTGCCACCGGGCGGCCGCGCAGCGCCAGCACGAGGGCTTCGCAGGCGAGTGCGGTGGCGCTGGCCAGGGCGATCTGCACCAGCAGCGCGGTGCCGAACAGCCAGCTCTGCACGGTGATCGCCGGCAGCATGGCGACCAGCACCGTGGTCATCACGCGGCGCACGCTGGTGTTCTGGCGGAGGTAGGGTGAGTTGTACATCGTGTTCCGTCGTGATGAGGCGCGCGGCAGACGCGCCCCGGTGTCATTCCGTCGGCTTGTCCGCCGTTGCGGTTTCGTTCGTCGTTTCGCCGCTGCTGGTGGCCACCATGTCGGCGGCCAGCTTCCGCCGCGCCTCCGCGGCCTCGACCTGTGCCTGCTGGGTCGGCGTCAGCGTGTCGGTGTTCTTCGCCGCAACCGCTTCCTTCTGTGCCTTGGCGCGCGCCATCGCCGCTTCGATCAGGGCTTTCTTCGGGTCTTCCGCGGGCGTGGCGGCGGTGTCGCCCTCTGCCGGCGGCTTGTCGGTGGCGGCAGGCTTCGCGGCCGGCTTGGCTGCGCTGCGCGCCGCCAGCTTGGCCGCCTTCTCTTCCTTCTCGCGTTCGGCGCGCCAGTTGCGGAACTCGAAGCGTTCGCGCGCTGAATCTGCGGCGTCCTTGTCGCGCTCGCGCGCCCAGATTTCGCTCTTCGCGTAGCGGTAGTAATCGACCAGCGGAATGTGTGACGGGCACACATAGGCGCAGCAGCCGCACTCGATGCAGTCGAACAGGTGGTACTCCTGCGCGCGGCCGAAGTTGCGGGCGCGCGAGTGCCAGTACAGCTCGAAGGGCTGCAGATCGGCCGGGCAGGCGCGCGCGCATTCGCCGCAGCGGATGCAGGGCAGCTCCGGCTCGGGCGGCGGAAACAGCGCTGGCGACGAGGCGAGCAGGCAGTTCGTAGCCTTCACCACCGGTGCCTCGACGCCGGGCAGTGGGATGCCCATCATCGGACCGCCCATGATGAGCTTGTCGGTGTCCGGCTTCAGGCCGGCGTGTTCGAACACGAAGCCGATCGGTGTGCCGATGGCGACGTCGAAGTTGCGTGGGCGATCGACATTGCCGGCGACGGTGACGATGCGGCGGGTCAGCGGTTCGCCGTGTTCGAGTGCGTTCCAGACCGCGAGCGCGGTCGCCACGTTGAAGCACTGCACGCCGTAGTCGGTCGAGCGGCTGCCGTGCGGCACTTCGATGCCGGTCAGCACGCGGATCAGCTGCTTGGCGCCCCCGGCCGGGTAACGCGTCGGCACCACGACGACGTCGAGCGAGGCGTCACCAAGCGCCGCGGCGGCGGCTTTCAGCGCAGCGGCGGCTTCAGGCTTGTTGTCCTCGACGCCGACCAGCACCTGCTTCGCCGCCAGCATCTTCTGCATCACCAGCGCGCCGCGCAGGATGTCCTCGGCTTCGCTGCGCATCAGCATGTCGTCGCAGGTGATGAAAGGCTCGCACTCGGCGCCGTTCAGCACCAGCGTGTCGGTGCCGCCTGCCTTGCCGGGCGCCAGTTTCAGGTGGCTGGGGAACACCGCGCCACCGAGACCGACCACGCCGGCGTCGCGCAGGTAGTCACGCACCTCGCCCGGTGTTGCCGCGTGCCAGTCGAAGGGCTCGCGCTCGATGCGCTGGTCCTGGCCGTCCGGTTCGATCACCACCGCCATCGACGACAGGCCCGAGGCGTGCGGCATCAGCCGCGGCTCGATCGCCACCACCGTGCCCGAGGTTGGCGCATGCACCGCACTCGACACATTGCCGTCGGCGGCGCCGATGCGCTGGCCGTGCAGCACGCGGTCACCCACCTTGACCAGCGGGCGTGGCGTACCGCCAATGTGCTGGTGCAGCGGAATGATCAGCTGCGGCGGCAGCGGCAGGCGGGCGATTGGTTCGCGCGTCGACGCGCCCTTGTTCGGGTCCGGCTTGACGCCGCCGTTGAACGAAAACAGTTTGCGCAGCATCAGGCCGCTTCCTTCGCTGCAGTCTCGGTCGCCACCGGTTTCAGGTCGAACACCGGGTAACGCCACTTCCAGGTTTCCACCGTTTCGGCCACCGGCACCATGTCGATGCAGTCGGCCGGGCAGGGCGGCACGCACAGTTCGCAGCCGGTACAGAGGTCGGTGACGATGGTGTGCATCTGCTTGGCGGCGCCGACGATGGCGTCCACCGGGCAGGCCTGTATGCACAGCGTGCAGCCGATGCAGGTCGCTTCGTCGATCACCGCCACCGACTTCGGCTTCTCGACGCCGTGCTCGGCATTCAGCGGCTTGTATTCGCGGCCCAGCAGGTCGGCCAGCTTGCGCACGCCTTCGTCGCCGCCGGGCGGGCACTGGTTGATGTCCGCCTCGCCGCCGGCGATTGCGGTGGCGTAGGGCTTGCAGCCGGGGTAGCCGCACTGGCCGCACTGCGTCTGCGGCAGGATGGCGTCGATCTTGTCGACCAGCGGGTCGCCCTGGGTCTTGAACAGCACCGACGCGGCGCCAAGTGCGGCACCCAGCGCCAGCGCAAGACCGGTCATCACGAGCAGTGCGGAAATCATGAGTCGAGCCCGGCGAAGCCCATGAAGGCCAGGCTCATCAGGCCGGCGGTGATCATGGCGATGGCGTTGCCGCGGAAGGGCACCGGGATGTCGGCGCCGTCCAGCCGCTCGCGGATGCTGGCGAACAGCACCAGCGCCAGCACGAAACCGGCGGCGGAGCCGAAGCCGAACAGCAGCGACTGCAGCAGGTTGTGGCGCGCCGCCTGGTTCAGCAGCGGTACGCCGAGCACGGCGCAGTTGGTGGTGATCAGCGGCAGGTAGATGCCCAGCACCTGATGCAGCAGCGGGCTGGTCTTCTGGATCACCAGTTCCGTCAGCTGCACGATGGCGGCGATGACCACGATGAAGCTCAGCGTCGACAGATAGCCCAGACCGAAGGGCTTGAGCAGGAAGGTGTCGATCAGGTAGCTGGAACCACAGGCCAGCGTCAGCACGAACATGGTCGCCAGGCCCATGCCGATCGCGGTTTCGAGCTTTTTCGACACGCCCATGAAGGGGCACAGGCCGAGGATGCGCACGAACACCACGTTATTGACCAGCGCGGTGCCAAGCAGGATGAACAGGTAACTCGTCATGACGGGGCGAAAGGTCGCCGGAGGTTTTCCGCAGGCCGCGGCGCAGGATGCACCGCGTAACCGGCGGATTATCCGGCACTGCAGCGCAGCACTCAAGCTGCCGCAGGCGTCGGCCGGCGGTTATGTGGACAGAACCGCCGGCTGGAGCGGGCGTCCGGCGCTTTTCAGGCCAGCGCCGGTGCGACGCCGATGCGGTCCGGCAATTGCTCCACCGGCAGCGGTCTGCTCAGCAGGTAGCCCTGGAAGGCGTCGCAGCCGTGCGCGGACAGAAAGGCCATCTGCGCCTCGGTTTCGACGCCTTCGGCCACTACGGTCAGGCCAAGGTTGTCGGCCAGCGACAGGATGGTGCGCACGATGGCGGCCGAGTGCGGGTCGCTCAGCACCTCGTCGACGAAGCTCTTGTCGATCTTGAGCTGGTCCAGCGGCAGCTTCTTCAGGTAGGCGAGCGAGGAATAGCCGGTGCCGAAATCGTCCAGTGCGAAGCGCACGCCGCGCTGCTGCAGTGTGCGCATCGTCGCCAGCGTCATGTCGAGGTCGCGGTGCAGCATGCTTTCGGTCAGTTCGAGCCGCAGCCGGCGCGGATCGGCGCCGCTGTCGGCCAGCGCCTGCTCGACCCGTCCGACGAAGCCGGATTCGTGGAACTGCCGCTCGCTCACGTTCACCGCGATCGTCCACTGAGCCCGCAGCGGGTCGTCGGCCCAGGCGCGCAACTGGGCACAGGCGGTATCGAGCACCCACTGGCCGATCGGCAGGATGTGGTTGCTCTGCTCGGCCAGCGGAATGAAGGCCGCTGGCGACACCATGCCGCGCACCGGGTGCTGCCAGCGGACCAGCGCCTCGACGCCGGTGATGCGCCGCTCGGCGTCGGTCACTGGCTGGTAGTGCAACCGCAGTTCGCCGCGCTCGAGCGCGCCGCGCAGGTCGCGCAGCAACTGGGCGCGGGCGGTGGTGTTCTCCTGCAACGTGGGGTCGAAGAAGCTCAGCCGGTTGCGGCCGCTTTCCTTCGCCTTGTACAGCGCCATGTCGGCCTGCTTCAGCAGTTCGTCGGCGCGGTCATCGGCGCAGTTGAACAGCACGGCGCCGATGCTGGCGGTGGAGCTGACCATCTGTCCGCCGAGGTCGCATTCGCCCGCCAGTGCTTCGCGCAGCTTGTCGCCGATCTCGCCGACGCGCAGCGAAGCAGCCTGCAGATCGATACCGAGATTGCCCAGGATGACGACGAACTCGTCGCCGCCCAGTCTCGCCACGGTGTCCGTGTCGCGCACGCAGCTGCGCAGTCGCGCCGACATCTGCTGCAGCAGCGCGTCACCCTGGGCGTGGCCCAGCGTGTCGTTGATTTCCTTGAAGTTGTCGAGATCCATCAGCAGCAGCGCGCCGTGCTGCCCGTCGCGCACGGCACCGGCGATGGCTTGGTCGAGCCGGCTGTTCATCAGACGGCGGTTGGGCAGGCCGGTCAGTTCGTCGTGGAAGGCCAGCCGTTGCGCCTCGTGCTCGGCCTTCTTGCGCGTCGTGATGTCGGCGCGTATCGCGATGTAGCGCTGCGGCACGCCGTCGGCGTCGACCAGCGGCACGATGGTGGTGTGCACCCAGTAAAGCGAGCCGTCCTTGGCCCGGTTGCAGATGTCGCCATGCCACACCAGCCCGCTTGAAATGGTCTTCCACATGTCGGCGAAGAACCCGGGCGCATGCGTGCCCGAATTGATGACGCGGTGGCTGCGCCCCACCAGCTCTTCGCGCGCGTACTGCGAGATTTCGCAGAACTTGTCGTTCACCCGCGTGATGACGCCGCGCGCATCGGTTTCCGCGACGATGGCGTGTGCGTCCAGTGCCGCCTTCAGCTCGCCGACCTCGCGCAGCGAGTCGAGCACGCGGCGCTGCGCACGCTCGCGCTCGGTGGTGTCGTTGAGAATCAGCACCACGCTGTCGATGCCGCCGTCGGCGCTGCGTTCCGGCACCAAGGTCGATGACAGGTGGACGGTGTTGCCGTCGTTTCCGGTGAAATGGCAGTCGAACTCCACGCGCTGCCCCTGCAGCGCCTCGGCCAGCCGCGGCCGCATCTGTCCGGCCAGTTGCGGCGGCATCACGTCGTCCACCGTGCGACCGACAATGTCGCGAGCAGCGCGGCCCAGGTGCAACTCGTGCATCGGGTTCACATAGCGGAAACGCAGGTCGCGGTCGATGCGCGCGATGTCGGCCGGCACGTTGGACAGTATCGTGTCCAGCTCGCGCTCGCGCTCGCGCAGCGACTGTTCCGAGCGCTGCAGCAGTTCGTAGGGCTCGCGCAGGCCGATGACGAAGGTGGCGCGATAGACGAAGGTGTAGGCGGCAATCTTGTACAGATGGCCGAACATGTTCATGAAATCCGACGCCGTCGTGTAGTTGGTGAACGCCAGTTCGCCGATGCCCATGACGAAACAGGCGCAGGCGAGATAGCGCGTGCGCGGGTCGGGCGCCATGCGGTTCTGCCAGAACAGCCAGCCGGCCACCGCCAGATTGCCGGCGCACAGCGCGTACTCGAAGCCGGCCTTGAACGCGGTGACGCCGACGCCGGGCACGAAAGTCACCGGAAAGAGGTCGAGGAACCAGGTGCCGGCCACGAACAGCGCACAAGTGGCGAGCAGGCCGAGCCCCAGCCAGCCGCTGCGTGAGCCCGGCAGGGCGATGCGCGCCGCCACCAGCGCGACGGTCAGCAACTCGAACGAGCGGCCAGCCAGCCAGAAGAAAATGGCTTTCGCCGTGCTGCTCTCGGTCAGCAGCGCCGGCATGCCGGCGTAGGTCAGCGCATGGATCAGGTCGCAGCCGGCGACCACCGAGAAACCGAAGATGAGCGTGTTGGACGCGTAGTCACCCGCCTGGTCGAAGCGGTGCCAGGACATGATGACCACCAGCGCCGACACCACGACGGAGAAAGTCTCCAGCAGCAGGTGGAAGGCCAGCATCTCGCCATGTCGGCCCTCGAACAGCGGGATCGGTGGCAGCAGGGCCGCGAACACCATCAGCAGCAGGGCGACCAGACAGACGGTCGCCGGCGAGCGCAGGCCGGCGGCAGCGTCGACGGATTCGGCGTTTTGTGTGGGCATGTCGATGACCGGGCCGGCTTCGCGTGGGTCCAGGGTAAACGGCCCCCGGAAGCAGGGCCTTGAGCACGGAACGCACGCTATTGCTTATGTTGCAGCCGGTCAAGCTGCCCGGCCACCCCGGCAGATCATGCTGTCGGGGTGGCGGTCGAACCAGGAGGGAAGGTCAGAAATCGACCGTGGCGCTGAGCATGGCAGTACGCGGCGCGCCCTGCACCAGATAGCTGGAGCCGGGGTAGCCGCCGGCAGCCGCCCAGTAGGCGCGGTCGCTCACATTGTCGACGCGGGCGCGGAAGGTGACGTCCTTGCCGGCGACCCGCGTGATGTAGCGCGCGCCGAGGTCGAAACGGGTCCAGCTCGGGATGGACGCCGTGTTGGTGGCATCGAAATACTGTGACGCAGTGTAGACGGTGCGTGCGTCCAGACTCAGGCCGCGCAGCAGCGGCACATCCCACTCGACTCCGAACGTGTACTGGGCGGACGGTACGCCGATTGCGCGGTTGCCGTCGTTGGTGCCACCGGCGGTACGCTCCAGTTCGGCGTCGATCCAGGTGGCGCCACCGAGCAGGCGCAGGCCCGGCAGCGGTTCGCCGTACAGCGTCAGCTCGATGCCGGTGTTCTGCTGCTCGCCGCTGGCGCGGAACACGTTGTCGGCGCCGACGAAAGCACTCGGCAATTCGATCGAGAACACCGCCAGACCGGCGCCGAAGCGCTTGTCCTCGTACTTCACGCCGGCTTCAGTCTGCTTCGACACGAAGGGCGACAGGCGCTCGTTGGCATTGACCGCGGTGTTCGGCGCGGTGCCGCCACGGGTCAGTGCCTCGGCGTAGTTGGCATACAGCGACATTTCCTGCGTCAGCTTGTATACCGCACCGACCGCCGGCGTGAGCTTGGTCTTGTCGTAGGAGGTGCCGAACACCGCATAGTCGTTGTAGGGCACGTCGATGATCTTCTGCAGCCGTGCGCCGAGCGTGAGCAGCAGACGGTCGTTGGCAAAGGCCATGGTGTCGGCGAGCGCGAGGCTGAAGCTGCGGGTCTTCTGCTGCGTCTGCGGCGAGTTCAGCTCGGGATTGGGGGCACCGCCCGGTCGTGCAACCGGTTGCGGGTCGTACAGGTTGTCGACGAAGGCGGCGCCGAACTCGTTTTCGTTCTTCTCGGTGCGCCAGTGGCCGGCCATCGACGCCGTCAGGCGGTGCTGGACCGCTCCGGTCGTCACTTGGGTACGGATACCGGCCTCGCCGGTCACCACAACCTCGTCGCGATAGTTGTCGAAGCGACTCGAATTGATCGTGCCGTTCGAGTCGAGGAAGTGGAAGGGCAGCGAGTTGCGTTCCTTGCCACGGCGCGCGCCGACGGCCACCCAGGTGGTGGTGACGTCGCTCAGGTCGAACTCGGCCCGCACCGTACCGAAAACGGTCTGGTCGCCGGAGTAGATCCACGGCTGCGAGTAGTTCGACGATGCACTCGGCGGACGCGGGACGAACGTGAGGCCGCCGCCGCGCAAGAGGCTCGGACGGCCCTCGATCAGGTTCTGGTCCTGCATGCCGACGTCGGCTGACAGCCGGAAGTCGCGGCCGCGGTAATCCGCGCCCAGCGAGAACATTTCGAAGTCCTTGCGTTCGTTGTCGATGCCGGTGCCGCCGACGCGGCGGGCTGCATTCACGCGCAGGCCCAGTTCCTTGTTTTCGCCAAAGCGGCGCGCCACGTCGGCCGCAAGGTAGTCCTGACCGCCGGTCTGCAGACCGTAGGTCAGGCGTGTCAGGTCTTCGTTCGGCGCGCGCTTGGGCACCAGATTGATCGAGCCGCCGATACCGCTGCCCGCGGTACCGCCCGGGGCGGCGCCGTTCACGAAAGTATTGGCGCCGCGCAGCACCTCGACGCGTTCGAGGAACTCGGTTGCCACGTACTGCCGCGGCAGCACGCCGTACAGGCCGTTGTAGGCCATGTCGTCTGAAAACAGCGGAAAGCCGCGGATGACGTAAAGCTCCTGGAAGTTACCGAAGCCGCGCGAAATGCGCACGGTCGGGTCATTGCGCAGCACTTCGGCGACGCCCGAGGCCTGCTGGTCCTCGATCAGCTGGCTCGTGTAGGCAGTGGTGCTGAATGGCGTGTCCAGCGTGCTCTGGTTGCCGAGAATGCCGATGCGCGCACCCTTCGCCACCTGTCCGCCGGCGAAGGCGGGCGGCAGGCCGGCGGCCGACGCGTCGGCGCTGGCCTCGACCACCACCGGCGCCAGCGTGATCGGCGCCGACGGATCTTCGGTCTGCTGGGCGTGAGCGACGGTGCTGGCGAGCGCCGCCATGATGGCGAGCGCGAGGGGAGGGCGCGGGAAAGCAGGGGCTTTTTTCATTGCAGCGGAGGGCACGGGGTGCTGAGGTAGAATCGGAAGTCTCGAATCGTATTACGAATCGTTCTTGTTTTTGTATTGTTTGCGACTTTTTGCACACCGGCGCGGCGTGCTGCTGTATCCCTGCTACCTCAAGTCCGGCCCCGTCCATCGATGAAATCCGTTACGCCCGACACCGCCACGGCGTCCTGTACGACCGCCGTGCGATCCCGCGCCACCGCGCTGCAGCGCTGGATGTGGGTGCACAAATGGTCCAGTCTGGTGTGCACGCTGTTCATGCTGCTGCTGTGTCTGACCGGCCTGCCGCTGGTCTTCTATCACGAGATCGACCACGCACTCGGCAAGCACATCGAGGCGCCGGCAATGCCTGCCGGCACCGCGCATCTGCCGGTCGACCGCATCGTCGACGCGGCGCGCAGCCACCACCCGGAGCTGGTGCCGCTCTACCTGTTCAAGGAAGAGGACGAGCCGGACATGTGGGTGGTCAAGATGGACACCCGGCCGGACACCGACGAGACGCAGGCGAAGTTCTCGGTGGTCGATGCGCGCACCGGCGAAGTCCTCGGCGAGCCCCGTTTCGACGAAGGTTTCATGCACCTGATGTACCGGCTGCACGTCGACCTGTTCGCCGGTCTGGCCGGCCGGCTGTTCCTCGGCTTCATGGGCCTGCTGCTGGTCGTCGCGCTGGTCAGTGGCGTCGTGCTGTACGCCCCGTTCATGCGCAAGCTGGATTTCGGCGAGGTGCGCCACGGCCGTTCGACAAAGCTGTGGTGGCTGGACATGCACAACATGCTGGGCATCGTCACCGTTACCTGGGCGCTGGTCGTGGGGGGCACCGGCGTCATCAACACCTGGGCCGACCTGATCCTGAAGGCCTGGCAGGCGGAACAGGTGGCCGCGCTGAAGACCGCCGGGGCCGGCGCTGCGCCCGGCGGCCGCGCCGCGCCGCTGCAGTCGCTGGTCGATGCCGCACTGGCGGCTGAGCCGGGCATGGCCGTCGCCACCGTCGCCTTTCCCGGCACGCTGCTATCGACGCCCTCGCACTACGCCGTCTTCCTGCACGGCGACACGCCGCTCACCGCCAAACTGTTGAAGGCCACGCTGGTCGACCCGGTCAGTGCGGCGGTGATCGAAACGAAACCGCGCCCCTGGTACGCCACCGCGCTGCTCGTGTCGCAGCCGCTGCACTTCGGCGACTACGGTGGCCTGCCGCTCAAAATCCTGTGGGCGCTGCTCGACCTCGTCACCGTCGTCGTGCTGTGGAGCGGGCTCGTGCTGTGGTGGCGCAAGCACAGGCATCCCGCTGCGACGCTCGCCAGCGTCGCGCACGCGGCGACCACCGCGCGAGGTGGCGCATGAAGGGCGCGAAATCGAACGCCGCCATCTTCCGCTGGCCGCTGCTGATCGCCGTACTGACCGCCGTCGGCCTGCTGTCGGCGCTGGTCGGCGACGACGGCTGGGACGCCCTGTCGTGGGCGCTGCTGGCGGTGCCGGTGGGGCTTTGCGGGTATTTCAGTCTCGCCAGGCGATGAGCTGACGGCGTCGCACTCGTCAAAACAGCGCTCGGTCAGAGCGAGGCCTTGCGTCTCGCTGTGCGCATCAGATTGACCACGGCAATCAGCAGGAATCCCAGCGCCGGCAGGCACCACACGAACGCCGCATCGGTGTGCACGGTCTGCGTTGCCGCGTCGTAGTGGCGGCCGAATTCGTTGAACTCGATCGTGAGATAGCGCGCGTACCAGAGCCAGACGAACGGCAGCGACGCCGCGAGCGGCAGAACGACCCCGGGGGCCCTGATCAGTCGCGACAAGGGTCGTGCCCGGAGCCTCATCGGAAACTCGTGCGGATCAGGCGGTGATCCCACGGTATGCGGTCGCAACCAGAATTCACAGCTGATAGACCACCTTCTCGCCGTCAACCTTTACCTTGCCGGTCGCCTGCAGGTGGCGAACGATGGCCGCAACCTCGGCTTGCGAAATGCCCTTCGGAAACAGCGCCGCGACGGTGCTCGTCAGCGTCTTCAGCGTTCGTGGCCGTGAATTACCGCGCGTCTTCAGATTGGCGACCACCATTGCGAAGCGGTCCGTCTTCTTCGGTGCGGACGGCGCGGCAGGTTTCGGAGGAGCGGGCTTTGTGGGTGGGGTTGCGACGGCGACCGGTTTCGGGATGGTCGGTGCGGGCGCCGGGGCGGGCATTGCGACCAGCTTTGATGTGGAAGCGACAGAGATGTTCGGACACCTGAAGTGCCCCTTCTGATTCAGCACCACTTCGAACTTCTGCTTGATCGACATGCTGCCGAGCAGGGCATTCACCGTCTTGCAGCAGGCGACGCAGTTGTCGTCGCCATTGGCGCCGCCGTTGGCGATGGCCTGCAGGTGTTCGACGCTGGCGTCGTCGCGCTGAAGAGGCTGCTTGCAGAAGAAGCAGAGGCCGCCCTGGACGAACAGCAGGCGGTCGAGTGGGCGGGTCGGCATGGGCGTTTGCGGCTCTGTGCAGTCGACTATCCCGCCATCGTAGCGTATTCGCGTCGTGCTACCCGTCGTGCATGCACGACGTCCGCGGCGAGGCCAGTCGCAGGCACCGCGCCGCGGCCCGCGTTCTACGACTTCAAAAGCCCACCCAGCATGCCCATCGCCGCCTGCAGCGCATCCCCTTCGGGCGCCTTGCCATCGGGTGACAGCTTGTCGATCAGCTGCGGCAGCAGGCCGGCGAGGCCGGACGATACTTCCTGCGAGGACATGCCCACCTGCTGGGCGACGCCGCCGATCTGTTCGGCGCCGAACACGGCCTTGATCTGGTCGCCGGAGATCGGCAGGTTGGGGCCGGATCCCAGCCACGAGGCGATCACTTCGCCCAGGCCGCCCTGCTGGAACTTGGCGATCAGCCCCTGGATGCCGCCGATCTGCGGGCTGTTGATCAGGCTCATCGCGGCCTGGATCAGGGCGGCGTTGCCGCCGGCACCGGATTGTCCGCCGAGCGCGCCGGCAACCTGCCCGGCGATCGAGTCGAAAAGTCCCATGTCCGTCTCCTTCGTTGAGTGAAGACGCAAGGGTACGCCAGCCGCGTGGAGGTTGTTCGTGGGGCGGGCGGGGCAGACGGCGTCAGACGCAGTGGCGCCGCCAGCCCTTGCCCTGCGGGGCGTGCATTTCGGCGTTCAGCGAGTCTACGGTGTCTGACCAGTCGGCGTCCTGGTTCAGCGCGTCGCGCAGGAAGGCGGCCTGCGCGGGACTCCAGAAGGTGGCTTCGTGCAGCTTGGTGCCGTTGTCAATCGGGCCGAATAGCGCGATGAAGCCCTCGATCGATTGCGGGTCGCTCGGCAGGCCAAGCTGGTCGAACAGGTTTTCCATTGAATGCGGCGTGATGTCCATGACGATCTCCTGTCGGTGAGTAGATGCTGCTCCTGATCGGAATGTCCGGTGGGCAGATGGTTCCGTTCTCATTGCGCGCGCTCGCCCACCATCGCGCCGGGCTGTACCCACTGGTCGAACTGTCCGCCGCTCACGTCGCCCGAAGCGAGCGCCGCCTCGCGCAAGGTCAGACCTTCGCCGTGGGCGCGGGCGGCGATCTTCGCCGCGCGGTCGTAGCCGATGTGCGGCACCAGCGCGGTCACCAGCATCAGCGACTGCTGCATCAGCGCCTCGATGCGCTCGCGCCGCGCTTCGATGCCGGCGACGCAGTGGGTGTCGAAGCTGCGCATGCCGTCGGCCAGCAGGCGGATGCTCTGCAGCACGGCGCCGGCGATCAGCGGTTTGTAGACGTTCAGTTCGAAGTTGCCCGAGGCGCCGCCCACCGTGACCGCGACGTCGTTGCCGATGACCTGGGCGCACAGCATGGTGAGCGCTTCGCACTGGGTCGGGTTCACCTTGCCCGGCATGATGGAACTGCCGGGCTCGTTCTCCGGCAGCGCCAGTTCGCCGAGGCCGCAGCGCGGGCCTGAGGCGAGCCAGCGGATGTCGTTGGCGATCTTGCTCAGCGCTACGGCCAGCGTCTTCAGCGCGCCGTGCAGTGCCACCAGCGGCTCGTGCCCGGCCAGCGCGGCGAACGGGTTGTCGGCGCGCACGAAGGGCAGGCCGGTGCCGTCGGCCAGCTTGTTCGCCACCCGCGTGCCGAATTCCGGATGGGTGTTCAGGCCGGTGCCGACCGCGGTACCGCCTATCGCCAGCGCATGTACGGCCGGCAGTGCCGCGACGATGGCCGAGCGGGCCAGCGCGAGCTGGGCCGCGTAGCCGGAGAATTCCTGCCCCAGCGTCAGCGGCGTGGCATCCTGCAGATGGGTGCGGCCGATCTTGACGATGTCGGCAAAGGCGACCGCCTTGTCGGCCAGTTGCGCGTGCAGCGCGTCGAGCGCAGGCATCAGCGCACGCCGGACGGCATAGGCGGCGGCCACGTGCATCGCGGTGGGAAACACGTCGTTTGACGACTGGCCCATGTTCACGTCGTCGTTCGGGTGCAGCGTGCGCGCCCCGCCGCAGTCACCGCCCATCAGTTGCGAGCCGCGGTTGGCCAGCACCTCGTTCATGTTCATATTGGTCTGCGTGCCGGAGCCGGTCTGCCACAGCGACAGCGGGAACTCGTCGTCATGCAGGCCGGCCAGTACTTCGTCGGCGGCTGCGACGATGGCGGTCATGCGCTCGGCCGGCAGCTTGCCCAGCCGGCCATTGGCCAGCGCCGCCGCGCGCTTGACCGCGGCCAGTGCGTGTATCAGTTCGCGCGGCATGCGCTCGGTCGAGATGGCGAAATGCTGCAGCGAGCGCTGCGTCTGCGCGCCCCACAGGCGGTCCGCCGGCACCTCGATCGGGCCGAAGGAATCGTGTTCGGTGCGGGTGACGACGGGCGGCTGCGTGGCGGTATCCATGGCGGTCTCTTTTCGAAGCCAGTTTTCAGGATAGGACATGACGGCGCCACGGTCCGGCCGGCGGATGTGGGGATGACGGCGCTGCGGTACACTCCGGGCCGGTTTCAGCCGTCTTCCGCACTTCATTCCTCTCCGTGTCCGACATTCCCGCCACTTTCGCTCCCGACGGCCCGCTGGCCCGCGCCATCCCCGGTTTTACGCCGCGCACGCAGCAGACCGAAATGGCCGAGCGCGTGGCGCAGGCCATCGCCGACCGCAGTGTGCTGGTGGTTGAGGCGGGCACCGGCACCGGCAAGACCTACGCCTACCTCGTGCCGGCGCTGCTGTCCGGCGCCAAGGTGATCGTGTCCACCGGCACCAAGACGCTGCAGGACCAGCTCTACGGCCGTGACCTGCCCACCGTGCGCGGCGCGCTCGGTGTGCCGGTGAGCATCGCGCTGCTGAAGGGCCGCGCCAACTACCTGTGCCACTACCACCTCGAACGCTCGCTGCAGGAGGGCCGTTTCGGCTCGCGTGAAGACGCCTCTCACCTGCAGGCCATCGCCCGCTGGGCCAAGATGACCAGCACCGGCGACAAGGCGCAGTGCAGCGAAGTGCCGGAAGAGTCGGGTGCCTGGTCGCACGCCACGTCGACGCGCGACAACTGCCTGGGCCAGGACTGCCCGAACGCCAAGGAGTGCTTCGTCACCGCTGCGCGCCGCGAGGCGATGGAAGCTGACGTGGTGGTGGTGAACCACCACCTCTTCTTCGCCGACCTGATGCTGCGCGACGAGGGCGTGGCGGAACTGCTGCCGGCCTGCAACGCTGTCGTGTTCGACGAGGCGCACCAGCTCGCCGAAACCGCCAGCCTCTTTTTCGGCGAATCGGTATCGACCTCGCAGATGCTCGAACTGGCGCGCGACACGCGTGCCGAGGCGCTGGTCGGCGCCAAGGATTTCAAGCAGCTGCCGGAATCGGCCGAGCGTCTGGTGAAAGCGGTGCGCGACCTGCGGCTGGTTTTCCGCGAGGAGAACGTGCGGCTGTCGGCGGCGCAGATCGACGAGCGTCCGGCTTTCGCACCGGCGCTGGCCACCGTGCTGGAGGCGCTGAACGAACTGGCCGGTCTGCTGGAAACGCAGGCGGCGCGCAGCGAAGGGCTGGAGAAGTGCTGGCAGCGCGCGCTCGACCTGATCGCGCGGGTCGAACGCTGGCAGGCCGGCGAGAAAGCGGGCGAGCAGTCGGACCGCGTGCGCTGGGCCGAGGTCTACACCCAGGCGCTGGCGCTGAATGCCACACCGCTGTCGGTGGCTGACATCTTCCGCCGGCAGATGGAAGACAACCCGCGTGCCTGGATATTCACCTCGGCCACGCTGTCGGTCGGCAACGACTTCGGTCACTACTGCGGCGAACTGGGGCTGCACAATGCCGAAACCGCGCAATGGGGCAGCCCCTTCGCCTACGAACAGCAGGCGCTGCTGTACGCGCCGGAGAACATGCCCGAGCCGTCGGCGCCGACCTATGCCGAGGCGGTGGCGCGCGCCGCCTGGCCGCTGATCAAGGCCTGCCGTGGTGGCGTGTTCGTACTGTGCACCTCGCTGCGGGCGATGAAGCGCATTCATGAGCTGATCGAGGACAAGCTGTCCGCCTACGATCCGGATCGGCCGCTGCTGATGCAGGGCCAGGCCACGCGCAGCGAACTGCTGGACCGCCATCGCGCCGCCGGCAACGCCGTACTGGTGGCCAGCCAGAGCTTCTGGGAAGGCGTGGACGTGCGCGGTGACGCGCTGCAACTGGTCATCATCGACAAGCTGCCCTTCGCGCCGCCGGACGATCCGGTGCTGTCGGCGCGCATCGAACACCTGAAGCGGCAGGGGCGCAACGCCTTTTCCGAGTACCAGCTGCCGCACGCGGTGATCAGCATGAAACAGGGCGCCGGCCGCCTCATCCGCGACGAGCGCGACCACGGCGTGCTGATGGTGTGCGACCCGCGGCTGGTCGAGAAGCACTACGGCAAGGTGATCTGGCGCAGCCTGCCGCCGATGCGCCGCACCCGCAGCGCCGACGTCGCGGTGCAGTTTCTCGAAAGTCTCGCCGGCTGACAGCTGGCGGGAATCGAAGCCGGCGGCCCGCAAAGGCCGTGTCGCGGCCAAGGCCGCTCCCACAGGGTGAGGCGCCCGCGAGGCGGCCGGAGCGTGGATCGGGGTTCTGTGGGAGGGGTCTTCTGACCCCGACTGCGGCCTGAACCGAAGTCCGCGGCGGCTGCATCGTCGCAGAGATCGCTGCCGCGGCATCAGGCGCTTGCTTCACGTCATGAACGCCAGCGCCGTGGCGTGCCACACTGCGCGCCGTGTGATCGGGAGGCGCTGTGTTCGCAATCGAAATCTGTCTGCTGCTGCTTGCGCTCGGCGTCAGCGCGCTGATGCGGCCCTGGCGCATGCTGGCCGGGCCGCTCGGTGCGCCGTGGGCGGCTTCGCTGGTGGTGCTGTCGCTGCTGTGGGTGCTGCCGCAGATGCTGCCGAACGGCATATCGATCCAGCTGTCAGGCGCCTGCCTTCTCGTGCTCATGTTCGGCTGGCCGCTGGCGGTGATCGAGCTGGTGCTGGTCGCGCTGGCGGTGTGGCTGCTCGGCGACCTCGGTTTCGCTGCGGTGCTGTCGCAGCTGGTGTGGATAGGTCTGGTGCCGGCCACACTCGCACTGGCGCTGGGCGAAGCCTTGCGCCGCGGCCTGCCGGCGCATCCCTTCATCTACGTGCTGGGGCGCGGATTCATCGGCACTGCGATGAGCATCTTTGCAGCCGGTGCGGCCTACGAGTTCATCCACCACCTGTTGGGCGGCGTCGCTGTCGAGCACGCACTGGTCGCGCGCTGGCTAATGGCCTGGGGCGACGCCTTCCTGACCGGCATGCTGGTGGCGGTGTTCGTCGCCTTCGTGCCGGAGTGGCTGGCCACCTGGTCGGACCAGCGCTACCTCGGGTCGCCGCCCCCGCCGCCGTCTTCTTCCTGAGCGCGCTCAGGCGCCGCGCACGCGCGGCGCGTCCGGCTCCGGTCTCGCGAACGCACGCTCGGCGCGCAGGGCTTCGGCCAGCGCCCGCTGACCGTCGCGTTGCGCCGCCTCGATCAGCGTCAGGTCGATGATGTCGCGCTGCGCGTGACTGCCGCCGAAGCGGTGCGACACGTGACGGATCGGCCGCAGCAGGCGCACGGTGCTGGCGTAGTCGCCCTCGCCGAAGGCCGCGATGGCGCGCGTGGCGGCGCGGCCGACCTCGGCGATGAAAGCGGCGTTGTCGCCTTCGCCGGCCAGCGCCATTTCCTGCGCGTCGATCAGACTGCGCATCTGCGCGGTGCGGCCGGTGGCGGCAAACGCCATCATCGCGTGCATGTCGCTGAAGGCGTAGAGGCTGCGCGCGGCCATCGGTGCCCAGCGGTCCGCCACCGCCTGCCAGCGTTCGCCGGTGTCGATGCCGCGCAGGTGCAGCCGCCACAGCAATGCCGACATGTCGATGAAGTCGAATACGAGGCCCGGTGCGCGGCCGAACACGGCGTCGTCGAACAGCGCGAGCACCTCGTCGATTTCGTCTACGCCGAGATGGAACAGCGCCAGATGCCAGTGGTTGTGCACGGCGAGGAAGCTGTCCTGCGCCCATGCCTGCGGCGTGGCGCGCATCCAGGCGATGCCGTCGCGGCGCCGGCCCTGCATTTCCATCACGTGGGCGACCGCGTGCTGTGCCCAGCCGTCGCGCGGCTGGATCTCGACCGCCTGCCGGCCGTAGCGCTCTGCGCGCAAGTAGTCGCCGGTCTCTTCCAGTCCGAACGCCAGCATGCCGGCCACCGCGTGCCAGGCGGGCATGTCCATGCTCCAGGCCGGAAGCGCGCGGGCGATGCGGTCGCGCAGCATGCGCGAATCGCCGAGCAGGAAGTCGCATTGCTGGCCGGCCTGCAGCGCCAGCACGTCGAGCGGATGATCGATCGCGATGTCCTCGAGCACGCGCGCGGCGGCGCGCCAGCGGCCCTCGGTCATCAGCGCGACCGCACGCAGGTGGCGGCTTTCGCGATCGTTCGCCGGCAGCCTGGCCGCCGTGGCGTGGGCGGCGGCTGCAACCGGAATGCCGGCCGGCTCGGTGCCGAGCAGGTGCAGATAGGCACGCAGCACGTGGCCCATCACCATGTCCGGCGCCTCGGTCAGCGCGCGGTCGATGGTGGCGACCGGGTCGCCGATGAAACAGCGCAGTTCGTGCTCGGCCTGCTCCAGCAGTTCGATGCTGCGGGCGGTGGCGCCGGTGAGCGCGAGGCCGGCGGGGTTGTTCAGGGACATCGTTTCACTCCTGTGGTGGTTGAACACAGGCGTATCTACGTGCTCCGCTGCGGACTGGAGACAGGCGGGGCGTGACCGGCGTCACGCCCGGTCTTCATTGTTGATAGGCGAGTTCGAGGTCGGTGTCGAGTTCGATCACGCAGTCGAGCACGCGGCTGGTGAGCGCTTCGTCGTCGTCGGTCCACATCGAATCGGGTTCGTCGTCGCGGGTGGACAGCGGTGCGATGTCGAAATCGACGAACTGGTCGCCGATCTTCAGCACCGTCATGCCGGAAGCGTGGTCGGCCAGGGTCCAGTCGTCCGGCACCTGCAGCTCGGCGGTCACGCGTACGGTCAGTGTCTTCATGTGAATCTCCGGTTGATGAGGCGGCACTTTAGCGCGCATGGGCGACAGTGGGGCGATTCCTTGCGCTGATACGCCTCGGCTCGGTGTCGGCTAGCATGCGCGATTGTCCGAAACCGCACTCCTTCATGTCCGTCAATCTGATCGAACTCGAAAGCGGCGACTCACCGGTCGCCACCGTCATCGTGCTGCACGGCCTGGGCGCCGACGGCAACGACTTCGTGCCGGTGTGCCGCCGGCTGGATCTCGACGCGGTCGGGCCGGTGCGCTTCGTGTTGCCCGACGCACCGGAACGGCCGGTCACGCGCAACGGCGGCTACATCATGCGCGCCTGGTTCGATCTCTATGCGCCGGGCGCCGGGCAGGAAGCCGAAGCCGACGTACGCGCGTCGCAGGCCCTGGTCGATGCGCTGATCGCACGCGAGGTCGAGCGCGGCGTGCCGGCGTCGCGCATTGTGCTGATGGGGTTTTCGCAGGGCTGCGCGATGGCGCTGTTCGCCGGACTGCGGCACGCCGAGCGGCTGGCCGGCATCGTCGGGCTTTCCGGCTATCTGCCGCTGGCGGCCGCGACCGCCGATGAGCGCAGCGAAGCGAACGCCGACGTGCCGGTCTTCCTGGCGCACGGCACGCAGGACGGCGTGGTCACGATAGACCGCGCGCTGTCCACGCGCGAGGTGCTCGACGCGCTGGCAGTGCCGTACGAGTGGCACGCCTACGACATCGACCACGAAGTGAGCATCGAGGAAATCCGCGACATCAACCGCTGGCTGCTGCGCGTGCTGGCCTGACATCGTTGCGTCGTCTGGCGGCAGAGGGCGTTTATCTGCCGTGCGACGAGAAGCGCGATGGCACGGGGTAATCGCGGGCAGTATTCGAGTCGCCGCGGCTTGGGCGGACGGGCCACGTGTGAGCGCCTTTCCTGTGAAGCCCCCGGTGCGTGATTGAGGCCGGTGTCTGATCACAGGCCTGTCGCGGCCAAGGCCGCTCCCACAGGGGCTGCGCCGGATCGGCCGCCGGAGCCTGAGCAGGGGTTCTGTGGGAGGGGTCTTCTGACCCCGACGGCGGCGGAGGGCAGTGCGCGGCGCCTGGTTGAGGACCTGTCGGCAGCAATAGCTGCCTCCCTTGGTTCGTGCAGTCCCGGAGCGAAGACTGTTGTGGGAGCGAGCTTGCTCGCGATGCGGGTCTTGATCAAAGGCGGTGGACTGCAACAGCCGCGTCGCGGCCAAGGCCACTTCCACACGGGACGCTCCCGCACAAGGTGCGTATTGGCGCGACAGATCGGATGACTGAGCAACATGTCGCCATCGCGAGGCCGCGGGCTCAGTCCACCCAGCCTATGCGCCCCTGTCCGGCGTCGTTGAGCCGCCCGATGAACGTCGCTGCGTCGGGCTCCGGCAGGCTGATGGTCATCGCGACCACCGAGTCGTGGGTGACGTCGACCAGCGTGGCGCGAGCGGCGTCGATCTCTCGCCGCACCGTGCCTTCGAGCGCATAGGGCAGGGTGCAGCGGAGCACGCGCAGCTTGGTCAGTGGCACCTTGACCGCACCGGTCAGCGCCGACGCGACCGCGTCGGTGTAGGCACGCACCAGACCGCCGGCGCCGAGGTTGATGCCGCCGTAGTAGCGCACGACGGTCGCCAGCACACCCTCCAGATCCTGATGGCGCAGCACTTCCAGCATCGGCCGTCCGGCCGTGCCGCTGGGCTCGCCGTCATCGACCGCCGCCGACTGACCGCCGGCCAGCAGCGCCCAGCACACGTGGGTCGCACCCGGATGCTGACGCCACAGTTCGAGCACGCGCGCCTGCGCCGACGCGCGGTCGCGCATCGGTTCGACACAGCCGATGAAGCGGCTTTTCTTGATCGTGAGGTCGCTGTGGACAGCGCTGGCGAGGGTGTTCGGCATGGGGCGGCAAGCTTACCGCAAGCACCTGCGAGCAGCCCGGTGTGGCGGCCAGGTGTCGAGTGGCAGCGCTGTCGGCCGCGCGTTGCGTCAGTGCCGTCGTTCGTCCAGCTTCGCGCGCTTCGGTTCATGCCGTGTCTCCATGGCGTGGTCAGGTCCGCAGCATATATATATGCACATCGGCTTGTGCTCGTCGGCGTTGTGCACCGGGCTCGCCGGCGCTCATCGAGCGGTTCACGCTCGAGTGACAGTCCTTTGACCGCGCGTGTTGGCGACGACGGCCTGGATTTCTGCGGCCACCGCGGCTGTACGGGGCGAACACCCTTGCGTATGCTCCGCGCGTGGCCAACGCGCCGATGGCGCTGATCGGGAGGAGGGCGGAATGCGCGGCATGCTCGTAGTGATGGCGATCTGCGGTGCGCTGAGTGGCGCGGTGCGGGCACAGACCGACTGGCTGTCGGGCATGCCGACGGTGAAGCAGGTGGAGTCGGCGGCGCAGGGGCGCAGCGAGCGCGACACCGCGGCGCAGACCAGCGCCGTGCTGCAGATCATGGACGGCGTGGTGCAGAGCCTGTCGCCCAAGCCTTTCGACGCGAACCGCCTGCCACAGAATGTGAAAGCTCGCCTCGATGAGTACCGCGCCGCGCGGGAACGCATCGATGCGCGCGAGATGGCGAAGTTCTCCGGCAGCAGCTGCGAGGGCGATCACTGCGAGAAATACCTGTATCCGCGCTGCCAGCAGAAATACGTGTTCTCGCCCGAGTTCTACCGCGTGGTCATGGATCGCCATTTCGCGCCCGAGTGGCAGCGCAGCTGGGTGCCGAAGGTGCATGGCACGCTGTGGCAGCGGGCGCTGAAACTGCCTGCGGGTACCTCGTTGCCGGCCGGCTTCGCTGACGGCCCGCCGTGTTCGGGGCGGGTGGCCGGCGCCGATTACAGCGAGCCGGGCGTACTGGATTACGCCACCGCCGGCGCCGACATCGGCCTCGACCTCGCTGCCGGCGTGCTGGTGGGTGACGTGCGCACCTACCGCAAGCCACGCGAGCTTTTCGACGACGTGATGCCCGGGCTGCTGCTGGCCGCCGGCGCTGCGGTGGTGCTGATCGTGCTGGCGCTGCGCCAGACGCTGCGCGACGTGTCGCTGGACCGCGGCAATGCGCGCAAGCTGGTGTCGTCGGTGCCCTACGAGCTGGATCTGTTCGCCGGCGACATCCAGGGTTACAGCCGCGGCATCGAAACCATCACCACGGTCAGTGGCGGACAGAACAACACGCCGGTCACCAGTTCGACGCGCCGCGTGCTGCACGAGCGCTTCTTCCTGGTCGGCCCGGTCGGCGGCGAGATGGAAGTGAAGCTGACCGACGCCGACTCGGGGGCACGCGACGGCCACCGGATGACCGCCGCGTGGATACAGAAGCCGGGTAAGACCGGCGGACCGTGGCTCTTCATGCGCAACCACACGATGCGCACCACGATGTGGTTTCGCGAAAACGCGAAAAAGCCTTACGGACTGCGTAGCTGGCCAGTGTGGGCGCTGGCCGCGCTGTTCGTCGGCACCTGCATCTGGATCGGCATGCGGGCCGATGCGCTGCGCGTGGTCAAGGACGGCTGGGACGTGACCGGCCATCTGCTCGTATGGTTCGGCCTGCCGGCGCTGCTGGTGGTCGCCTCGCTCTTCATGTGGATCTATGCGGTGCGCAGCCGGCGGCTTGCGCGCTTACGCCGCGAGGTGGATGAGCGATTGATCCCCGAACTTGATCGCGCTGCCGGCGTCTGAGTGGCCGCAATTGCCTCTGACCCTTCCGATTACAGGATCTTCACGATGTCTGCCGATGCCCGCCGTTTTCTTATCTTCGCCGCGCTGACCGGCGCACTTGCCGTCATGCTCGGCGCCTTCGGTGCGCACGCGCTGAAGGCGCGGCTGGACGAAAACATGCTGGCGGTGTGGCAGACCGCGGTGCAGTACCACTTCTGGCACGCGCTGGCGCTCGGGCTGGTCGGCCTGCTGGCCATACATCTGCGTGATTCAGCGGCGCTGCGCGTTGCCGGCTGGTTGATGCTGCTGGGCATCGTCGTGTTCAGCGGCAGTCTTTACGCGATGGCGTTAAGCGGGGTGCGCGCCCTCGGCATGGTGACGCCCCTGGGCGGCCTCGCCTTCATCGCCGGCTGGGTGGCGCTTGCGCTTGCTGTCCGGCGCTGAGCGGCTGAACGGGCGTCATCGCAGTCAGCAACCGCAGTTCCCCGCGGCAGTGCGGCACGCTCAGTGCAGTTCGGGCCGGTGCACGGCGCAGAAGCGCTCGACCGCTGCCTTGGTGCGCGCCCGCTGCTCCATGTCGAGGCGCTGCGAGGCCTGCTTCTCGGCGTCCTGCAGGATGCGCAGCATCAGGTCGGCGCCGCCGTCGCTCTGCAGCATGGCGCCGGCCAGCGTGGCGGCCAGCATGGTCGGCAGGCCGGTGTAGTCGGCGAGCACGTCGACTTCCAGTTCGCTCAGATTGCTGTGATCGAGACAGTCGCGCAGTGACAACATGACATTCGCGTGAAAGGTGTGGGGCCCGGCCACTATACCGCCCCGGACGGCGGTCGCTGTTAGAATTTTGCGTTGCAATGTGACGACGGCCGCCGAATGCGGGGCCGCTCACATCCGTTCCATCAGCCACAGGTTTCCTTCCATGCTAGACGCCCAACTGCTGCGCAGCCAGCTTGCTTTCGTTCAGGAACGACTCGCCCTGCGTGGCTACACGCTCGACGTCGCCCGCTTCCAGTCGCTGGAGGAAGAGCGCAAACGCATCCAGACCGACACCCAGGACCTGCAGGCAAAGCGCAACGCCGCATCGAAGCAGATCGGCCAGCTCAAGGCCAAGGGCGAGGACACGTCGGCGGTGATGGCCGAGGTCGCCGGCCTCGGCGACGCGCTGAAGGCCGGGGAAGAGCGCCTCGCCGCGCTGCTGGCCGACATCCAGGGCTTCGTCGCCTCGCTGCCCAATCTGCCGCACGAGTCGGTGCCGGTCGGCAAGTCCGAGGCGGACAACGTCGAGGTGCTGCGTTGGGGCACGCCGCGCAGCTTCGATTTCGAGGTGAAGGACCACGTGGACGTCGGCACCGCGCTCGGCGGCCTCGACTTTGAAACCGCGACCAAGATCAGCGGCGCGCGCTTCACGCTGCTGCGCGCCGGCATCGCCCGCATGCACCGCGCGCTCGCTCAGTTCATGCTCGATACGCACACCACCGAGCACGGCTACACCGAGTTGTACGCGCCCTATATGGTCAACGCCGACAGCATGTTCGGAACCGGTCAGCTGCCGAAGTTCGAGGAAGACCTGTTCGCCGTGCCGCGTGGCGATGGCGGCAAGTTCTACCTGATCCCGACCGCCGAAGTACCGGTCACCAATATTGTGCGCGACACCGTGCAGCCGGCCGGCGGCCTGCCACTGAAATTCGTCTGCCACACGCCGTGCTTCCGTTCGGAAGCCGGCTCCTACGGCCGCGACACGCGCGGCATGATTCGCCAGCACCAGTTCGACAAGGTGGAGCTGGTGCAGATCGTGACGCCGGACCGTTCGTGGGACGCGCTGGAAGAACTGACCGGTCACGCCGAAACCATCCTGCGCCGGCTCGAACTGCCGTACCGCAAGGTGGCGCTGTGCACCGGTGACATGGGTTTCGGCGCCGCCAAGACCTACGACCTCGAAGTGTGGCTGCCGGCGCAGAACACCTACCGCGAAATCTCGTCCTGCTCCAACTTCGAAACCTTCCAGGCCCGCCGCATGCAGGCCCGTTTCAAGAACGAACAGGGCAAGAACGAAATCCTGCACACGCTGAACGGCTCCGGTCTCGCGGTCGGCCGCACGCTGGTGGCCATCCTGGAGAACTACCAGCAGGCCGACGGTTCGGTCGTCGTGCCGGAGGCGCTGCGCCCGTGGATGGGCGGCGTCGAGCGCCTCGGCGCCTGACACGCAAAAATCGCGCCGACGCTTTCCGCCGGCGCGAGCGCTGTGCTACACTGCGCGCCGCTTCGCGACCACGAAGTTCGCAGTAACCCGGAGAGGTGGCAGAGTGGTCGAATGTACCTGACTCGAAATCAGGCGTAGGCGCAAGTCTACCGTGGGTTCGAATCCCACCCTCTCCGCCAATATTCAAGCATTTAGGCCAATCCCACGGGGTTGGCCTTTTGCTTTTTTGCTTCTCTGTAGCCACCTTGTCGCCGAGAAGCGTTAGCCGGCGTGGGCTGCATTCTCTCGATTGGCCTTGCCCTCCGGTTGCATCTACTTCTCTTCGGATGCCAACATCAACCCCCCGGCGTATCCACGAAGAACCGCGCATGACAGAGAAACGTTCCAAGCTGGGGCTATGGGCAACCGCTTTTTGGATTGTGGGTGCCGCTGCCTTGCTGCTTGCACGCCAAGAGGCAGCTTTGAAGATGACTCCAAACGAATGGGGAGACTTCTTCTCAGGGCTGTTTGCGCCACTGGCGTTCCTCTGGTTGATCCTTGGCTATATGCAGCAAGGGGAGGAGCTACGACTGAGCACGGAAGCGTTGCGCCTTCAGGCCGAGGAGCTGAGGAACTCCGTGGAACAACAGCGAGCATTAGTGGAGGTTTCGCGCCAACAGGTCGAAAGTGAGCGAGCGGCCCTTGAGTATGAGCGCGAGCTGAGAGAGGTAGATACCAGTCCAAAGTTCTTGATTACGTCCGGCGGGGGCGTCTTCCGAGGTGATGGTGAATCAACCTACGAATTGATTTTCACCAATGCTGGGGCTGCAGCATCTTCTGTTACCGCTGTTGTCACCTTTGGGGACGGGAGGCTCATTCGCCTTGTGAGCAGGAACTTCGTTAAGGCCGGAGACGAGTGGCGAGCGCAATTAACATTGCCGAAGCCGCTCACGGACCATGAGGCGCGACTGACGTTAACGTACAAGAATCAAAACGGAGTCGAAATCCGAAAGTCTTTTAGCGTTGGCCCTGAAACAGATGAGCTACATAGCCAACTAGAAATCCGTCCAGTCGCATAGTTGGATGAACCTCGTAACCCGCTGCTAGGTAGAGAATTCCAACCGAATGGGGCTATTGGAACGGCGTCTGCTGATTGGCACCCCCTCCGCTTACGCCTCCGTTGCGGCTCAAACCGAGGAGCTGGTAAGCAAAGTTGCCGCGGTTGCTGAAGGCAACACCATGATTGTTCTGGACGTAGACCTGCGCCAGCACGAGGTGAGGCTGCAGGCCCTTGATGCTCCCCGAGAAGGCGCAAAACCATTGGCGCGCACCGATGCGGCACCTAGCCTCCCGCGTGTTCTCACAGCTGGTGGTGGTCGAGTACCACACGTAGGACCGCCACTGCCGGATCGTCGAGCTTGTCCGGCTTGATTGAGTCGACATCAACCATGACCGGATTGCGGGCGGTGCCGCATGGTTCTATTGATAGCACACGAGGGAGCTACCGAGAGAAATGCAAACGGACTATGCTGCGGCCGAAGATGTCCCCAAGGCGCGCCAAGTTGGTCTGTGGCAATCCTCACTTGCCGCGCGTCCTTGGAAGTGGTGGCATAGGAAACCTATCAACTAGAACAAAGCAAGGAGAGTCGTGGCAATGGGAATCGTGCTCTTAGTGACGATGGTTTATGTGATGATCAAGACCTCGGGCGAACTCAAGAGAGAGTCGGCGGTTATTACTCAGTACTGTGGTGCTGACAAGCTACGTTCGTTGGTGTTTCTGTTCCCGTTTCTCGCCTTGCCTCTCTTAGGTCGCACGCTATTCCCTGCCGCAATGTACTTCTTACCGCTTGCCATCGCCTTCTTCGTCTTTGTCTACTTCACCGCTCGCAAGCAGCGTCTCGGGCTGGAGTGCTCAGGCACGGACCGCGTGAAGACAGCCATTGCGGCGACATCGTCAGTCGAAGTTTGGAGCGCGATTGCTGCGGCTTGGAATCTGGTGGCTCTCGTCTATGACGTTGGAACCATTGCGATGATCCGCGCAGGCACGTATTCCTGACAAGACTCCACGGCGATATGGCGAGGATGAATCGCCCCGGGTTTTCGATACACCAACTCGCTGTCTTTCTTGCTGGCGTAGTCCCGGGGCACGTCACCTAATGCACGACGGCCGAAAGCAGTTCTTCCTTGCGCTGCTTCATCTGTTCGGCCAGCTCCGAGAGGTCGAGGTCGGTGTCCTTCACCTTCGGGAACATTTCGTTCTGCTCTTCCTTTACGTGATGCTTCACGTACTCGGAGAGCACTTTCACCTTTGCGTCGAACATTTCGCCGTCCGGCTCGACATCCTTGATCTGCGCGATCAGGTCTTTCAATGACGCGTGCTCCACCGTCGCCTCGGGTACCAGCTCCTTGTCCTTCAGTGCAGCTTTTACAGCCGGATAGAAGATTTCCTCCTCGATCTGCGCGTGCACCTCGAGCTCCGTACAGATTTCATGCACGAGCTTTTTCTTCTGCGTGCTCGTGCGCGCGGCTTCGTACTGCTCGAACAGTTCGCTGACGTGCTTGTGGTCGGCGCGAAGAAGGGTCAGCGCCTCCTGCGATTTGCGCGGGGATGAGTTTGACGAATCGGCCTTCATGTCGGGAATCTCCGGTCAGTGAATGGGATGTGCGCGAGGCGCCCGGGCGGCGCCTGCCGGCATTCGCTAGCAAAGCGGGTGCCTTGATGGCAGCCGGCGGTTCACATCCGCTTGACCGGAGTGCGGGTCTGCCTAGTTCGCGTCGTTGCACGGCCCGGGCGCGTATTCGACCCGGTTGCGGCCGCCGCTCTTGGCGCGGTAGAGCGCTTCGTCGGCCTTGCGCAGCAGGGCCGAGAAATCGAGGCAGTCGGACATCAGTTCGCCAATGCCTATGCTCAAGGTGTAGTGCGCCGGCTGGCCGTCGAGTTCGGGCGGGTTGTCGGCGACGCGCTCCATCAGGCGCTCGGCGAAGGCGCGCGCGCCGTCCAGTGCGGTGTGCGGCAGCAGTACGGCGAATTCCTCGCCGCCGAGGCGACCTGCGCTGTCCGAGTCGCGCAGCAGGCTGGACAGGATGATGGCGAAACTGCACAGCACGGCGTCGCCGCCGGCGTGCCCGAAATGGTCGTTGATGTGCTTGAAATGGTCGAGATCCGTCATCAGCACGGTGAGCGGGGTTTCGTAGCGGCGGGCGCGCACGAATTCCTCCTCGGCGACTTCGAAGAAATGGCGGCGGTTGGCGAGGCCGGTCAGTGCGTCGGTGTTGGCGAGTATGCGTACCGCCTCTTCGGCCAGTTTGATGCGCGTGATGTTCTCGTGGCTCAGCAGCACGCGTTCGCGCGCCGGGTCCATCGGTGTCACCTTGAGGCTGAACCACTGCCGCTCGTGCGGTGCGTGACAGGCGTACTCCATCTGGAACAGCGCCGACCGGCCGAGCATGACCGACAGGATGCCTTCGCAGGCCGCCTCTGCGTGAGGCGCTTCGTCGCGGTCGCAGCGGGCGAGGGCGTCGAGGTAGTTCACGCCGATGAAGGTCATGTTGCCGGTGTAGCCTCCGCGCTCGGCAAAGGCGCGCCAGCTGGCATTCGTCTCGACGATGACGCCACGCTTGTCGAGCACGGCGACGTGGGCGGTGATGGCGTTCAGCGCTGCCGTCTTGAGCTGACGGTCGGCATCGCGCTCGGCTTCGAGCCGGCTGCGGTCGGTGATGTCGACGAACATGACGACGATCTGGCGCAGACGATGCCGGGTGTCGAATTCGGGGTAGGCGTGGACCAGCGCCCACAGCGTATCCGCGTCGTCGTGACGGACGCCGACCACGACGTCGTTCATTTCCTTGCCCGAGGCGAGCACACGGCGGACCAGATCGCGTTCCGGTGCCAGCGCCTCGCCGCTCTGGTCGATGAAGCGGCAGCCCAGTTGGGCGATCGTGCGGCCGGCGAGCAGCGCTGAGTCCATGCGCAGGATGCGGCAGGCTTCCGGGTTGCCGTACAGGATGCGGGCGTCGGGCGCGCAGACCAGCACGGCGGCGTGCAGGTTGTGCATCAGCAGGCGATGGCGCAGTTCGCTGTCGGCCAGCGCGGTCTGCGCCAGACGGCGGTCGTGGACGTCCTCGATCACCGCGATGAAGTGCGACGGCGCACCCATGTCGTCGACCTGCAGCGAAACGGTCAGGCGCGCCCAGGTGGCCGCGCCGTTCTTGTGCAGCAGGCGCTTCTCGATCGAGTAGGTGGTCTGTTCGCCGTTGCGCACGCAGCGCAGGGGGTGCGTATCCAGCGAAATGTCTTCCGGATGGGTGATGGCCTCCATCGTCAGCGCGCGCAGTTCGCTGGCGCGAAAGCCGAGGATGTCGCACAGCTTGGGATTGACCCGCAGAAAGCGGCCTTCGAGGTCCATCAGCGCGATGCCGACGGCGGCCTGGTCGAAAGTGCCGCGGAAGCGCTGCTCGCTTTCGCGCAATGCGTGTTCGGCGAGCTTGCGGCCCGACATGTCGCGCACGATGCCCAGCACGCAGCGCTGACCATCGAACACGACGCGGCTGGCGTTCAGTTCGATCGGCAGTTCGCGCCGGCCGCCCTTCATGCGGAAGCGCAGTTCGTAGCGCCCGGGCGGTTCCTCGCCTTCGCCGATCCGTTGCCGGAAGCGCTGCACCCACAATTCGAGGAAATCCGGCGCCACCACTGCGTCGAACCCCAGTCCGACGAAGTCGTCGTGCTCGTAACCGAGCATGCGTGGCAGCGCGGCGTTGGCGAAGATGAAGCGGTAGTCGCGGGCGATGAACACGCCATCCGACATGCGGTCGAGCAGGGTGCGGAATACCGCACCGTCGGCACCGGTACCCTGACCGATGACGGTTTCCGTGCCCGTAATGTTCAGCCCCGGATTGCTGTCCACGCCGTCCGCACCTCCATCCGCAGCATGCGGCGCCTCCGGGCGCCGACCTGCCGGCCGCCTATGGTGCGCTTGTCACGCGCGCCATGACAAGCGCTCGGTCCCGCTCACGCGGGCTTGCTCTGCGCCAACTCCTGCAGCGCATACGCATACGCCTCGGGGAAGTCGATCAGCGCCGGCGACGAGCCGGTCTGTATCGAGCGGTAGAGACCGAACTGCGTCTTGTACTTCAGGCTGCCGATGGCCAGCGGGCCGATGCTGAGGAAGCGAGCCGGACCGACCTCGACCGGAATCGCACGGTCGTTCACGCCTATGCCTTCGATGCCGGACGGCGGCACGGCGTTGGTGTCGGCACAGGCGATCAGCTTGCCGCCGGCCTCCAGCACTTCGGCGTCGAGGATGCGGATGCCGGCCTTGGCGGCGCTGACGGCGATTTCGCTGTCGGCGACCACATTGACCTTGTCGCGGTGGGTTTCGGCGGACACCCATTCGACTTTTGCGTTGTAGCGCTCGCAGAAGCGCAGCGCCGCCTTGGAATCGTCGTCCGCGGTGAGCTGGCACAGCCGCGCCTTCGCGCCCTGGCGTGCGGCGAGGATGGCGGTGCACAGGCCGACCGGGCCGGTGCCGAAAACGGATACGGTGCGTCCGGTCAGTCCGGAGCCGGTGCTCGCATTGACCGCCTTCTCGACCAGCGCGACCACGGCGGCCGAGGTGGTGTAGGCGCCGTTCGGGTCGGCGAATACGCCGACCTGGAAGTCGCCGACCATGGCGCTCTTGGCCGACTGGAACATGTCGGTCGCCATATGCACGTCACGGCCACCGATGAAGATACCGGTGTCGTTGAAGCGATTGGGCGGGCGACAGAAGATGGCGTCCTGCACCAGCGCGGTCACGTTTTCCGGGCGGATGCCGGTGAGCGGAATCACCTGGTCGAAGCCCGCATCGGCGGCAATGGTCACGTCGAAGGGGCTGATATTGCTGCCCGGCACCAGGAAATAGAGTATCCGTTGCGTCATCTTGTTGTCTCCTCGCTCCACCATGGCGTGTGGCCGTCGCCGCACCGCGCGGGATGCTGCGGCGCACGGCGTACAGACCAGTCATATCGACGGCGGGGGACGACAACTTGAATCGGCAGGCCTTCAGTCCGCTGGTGCCCGGCAGGCGGCCTGCGGCGCGTCGCTGACGCCGAAGTCGCCGATCGCCCAGGCCAGCCGGGTGCCGTGGCTGCGGTTGAAGGCGTCCATCCAGGTCTCGACCGCGTCGCTCAGCGCGCGGGCGC
Source organism: Methyloversatilis sp. S146-33 (assembly GCF_059552495.1). Next base: position 106,212 of record NZ_JCANOT010000012.1, on the reverse strand, counting down.
CCGCGCTGTCCGGGCGCAGGAAGTCGGCGTGCGGTACCGCGCGGGTCAGCTGCATCACCTGTTCGGCAATGCCCTGCATGAAGGCGTCGATCGGGAGATCCGCCGGGGCGGCGCCACCTTTCACCACCTCGACGCCCGGGCGGGCGAGCAGGCTCAACGTGTGGCCGTCCTGCGTGCAGGCGCGGATCAGCCGGTCGGTGCCGGCGCGCACGTAAGCGCGCTCGGGCGGCGCCTCCGCCTGGGCGCCGGTCGTCGCCACGACCAGCAGAATGAGTGCAAGTGACTGTTTCATCGGTTCATTGCGCTTCGCCTGTCGGCAGGAAGCGGGCGTCGACCACTGTCCAGCGCTGGGCGCCGGAACGGGTTTCGGAACAGCCGAGCTGGCGGATGCTGCCGTCCGGTGGCAGGTCGTGGCGGCTGCGGTCGGCGGTCAGCACGTCGAGGTACCAGCGCTCGACCCACACCCGCAGCGTGCGGCTGCGGTCGCGATTGCGCAGGCCGGTCATCGTGCCGCCCAGCTGCACGCACTGCGCTTCGGGCTCGGCCACCCATTCGAGCGCCGCGTGCGCCGCTTGATCGACCTCGCCGGCCGCGGCCGTGGCCGAGCACAGCGCCAGCAGTGACCAGGCTGCCCTCACTTCACCACCGCGCGCGCCTGCAGCTCCTTCACGTAGCTGCGCCATTTCTGCTCGATCAGCGACTCGACGATGCGCGGCTTCACGTCCTCGAAACGTGGCGGCTGCGCCGGACGCACGTCCTCCAGCCGGATCAGGTGCCAGCCGGCGCCACTGCGCACCGGGGCGTCGCCCACCTTGCCGCGCGTCATCTGCGGCAGCGCGGCGGCGAATTCGGGCGAAAACTGGCCCTCCGGCGTCCATTCGAGCAGGCCGCCGGCCGGCGCGCTGTCGCTGTCCTTCGAGTGGGCCTTCGCCAGATCCTCGAAGCGCGCACCCTTGCCCAGTTGGTCCTGCAGCGATTTCGCCTGTGCTTCGTCGGCGACCAAGATGTGCCGCACCCGGTATTCGCGCTCGCCGGCGCGACTCGACAACGTGTCGTAGAGCTTGCGCACCTCGGCGTCGGACGGCTGCGTGTTCAGGAAGAAGTCCTCGCGCAGCGCGTTCAGCAGCGCCTGCTGGCGCATGAATTCGATGCGCGTCTTCAGCGCTTCGCTGCGGCCGAGCTTGCGCTCCGCCTCCTGCGCCAGCACTTCGCGGCCGATCAGTTCCTCGCGCGCCTGGCGCGACAGGTCGGGCGAGGCCGGGCGGCCCTGGCGGATCTGTTCCTTGATGATGAAATCGAGCTGGGCGCGGGGTACCGGCCGGCCGTTGACCGTGACAACGGTGTCGGTGGCGGCGACGGCCGGCAGGGCGACGAGTGTGGCAAGGGTGGTGGCGAGCAGACGGCTGCGATGCATGGCTTCGATGTGCGGACGTGACGGAAAAGGAAAGCACTATCCGCGACTCCGGATGCCGCTGCAGGCGGTGTCTGCCCCGGATTCCGGTGAGGATGTCCCGACGGCCACTGACCGTCTTTCGCAGCGGGGGCTTGTTGCGGCGCACGAAAGGATTACGCTGTCGGTTCTCGTAAACACCCGCTGCTCACGAGGCGGCGGCAAAGGGAGAACCCTTATGTCCAAGCACCAGAAAACCTTCGAGCTCACGATCCGCCACATCGACCTGATCGAGGACGCCCTGCGCGACAAGATCGGCTGTCTGGCCCAGGTCGCGGTCGCCAGCGGCGACGTGGCCGCGAGCGCCAACAACGACGCACTGATCCACGAACTGAACGAGCTGCTCGGCAGCCTGCACAACCAGAAGATCTTCTACAGCCAGGTCAACCGGACCGGCGTACCGGCGGGCTGAGCCTGCCCAGGCGAGTCAACGCGCCGCCCGGCGGCCTCACTCGCCGCGCGGCAGCGGACGCAGCCGTGCCAGCGCCGTCGTGCTGGCGGCGACGGCTTCGTCCAGCCCTTCGCTGCGCGCCCAGGCGGCGATGCGGGTCAGTTCGATCTCGCTGTCGCGCGCGCCCTCCAGCGCCTGCTGCAGGCACTGCGACATGCGTGCCGGCCGCGCCAGTGCGCGCGCGGCGCGGGCGCACATCAAGGCGGCCGCCGGTGCGTGCGGCTCGGCGGCCATCCACTCATCGGCCATCTGCGACACCGTCGGCCAGTCCTTGCGCGACAGCGGTTCGAGCAGGCGCATGAACCAGGGCTGGTGCGCTGGCAGTTGCGCCCACAGCGCAGACCCGGTCAGCGGCTTCGGTGCCTCCTCCGTGCGTTCGCGCAGGCGGTCGGTCCAGTCGGCCGGCATCGCGAAATATTCGGTGCGGCCGGCGCTGGTCAGGAAGGTGGTGATGCCGATCAGCCGGCCTTCCTCGTCGAACAGGCCGCCGCCGCTGGCGCCCTGCAGGAAGCCGGCCGAGGTCTGGATGACGTGACTGCCGCCCGCCGCGTGCAGATCGACGATGAGGCCGCGCGCGAAATGCGCTTCCATGCCGCCCGAGTAGCCATGGGCGAGCACGCGTTCGCCCAGCGTCAGGCTGCGGGTCGGGCGCAGCTCCACCGCCGGGTAGGGCAGCGGCTCGGCGGTGCGCAGCAGGCAAAGGTCGCGCGACACGTCGGCGCGCTGGCCGACCACCGCGTGCCGCGCCAGCCCGCGCGACAGCACGATGATGCGGGCGTGGCGCGTGACGTGGCAGTTGGTCAGCGCGCTGTCCGGTCCGATCACGACGGCCGAGCCTACCGACAGATTGTCGTCGTCGCCCAGCGCCGACACCTTCAGCACGGCGCGCGACATCTTCATCAGGGCTTCGGCCGACGGTGCGGCGCTGGTCGCGGCGGAGGCGCCGATACAGGTCGCGGCGATCAGCAGCCGGCGTTTCACGGCGTGGTGGCGTCCGGCGGAAAGCGTGCATCGAAGCGGCGTTCTCGACTGTCGCCGACCTGCACGTCGAGTCGGCGCGCATCGGTGGCGATGCCGAAGCGCAGATAGGGATTGCGGCTGATCGAGATGTCGAGTTCGGCGTCGAGCAGCGGGCAACCGTCCTGCCGCACACGCAGTTCGCGCACGTAGTCGGCGGCGACGTAGCCGCGTGTGTCCAGATCGACTTCGAGGCCGGAGTGGTTCGGGTGGCGGATGCGCAGCTCCACCTCGCTGCGCGCGCCGGCGACGTCGAAGCGGCGCATCGACATGCGGCCGATCGCTGAGTCGCCGTCGTCGGCCGGACCGATGGGCGCCGAACAGCCACCGGCCGCGCGCACGAAGTGCTCGGCCATGTAGAGCCGGCCGTCGTCGGTTTCGCCGATGGCGCGCACCGTGGTGTAGCGCTCGACGCGCAGCCGCGTCTCGATGCTGCCTACCACCGCGTCGTGCAGCGTGAAGCGTGCCGCGAGCGGCGACGGGTTTTCGTCGACCAGCAGCCACAGCGTGCGCAGCGCGCCGCCCGCCGGGCCCACGCGCAGCGCGATCGGCACGATCGATGCGTCCTCCGCGCGATCGGGCGCCTCCAGCGCCAGCACCGCGGGGTCACTGCCGAAGCTGCGCTCGCCGAACAGCGCGCTGCGCATCTTCGGCCAGGCCGCGTCGGCTGACGCCGGCGGCAGTGCACCGACGAACAGTGATACGGCGAGCAGCCAGCGCAGCGGTGAGGCCGCCGTCCGCAGTGTCGGCAGCGCGTCCATCAGGGTTTGGCGGAGGCTTCGATCTGCGTGCGCACCGCGTCGAGGCCGGGGCGCATCAGCGCGCGCAGGGCCTTGACCGCGCTCTCGTCGTCCATGCCGGCGGCCGGGTCGTTGCCGGTGTCGGCGCGGTAGCCGCGCGCCTGCCACACCAGCTTGCTGCCGCCGCCTTCGGCCTTGACGGTGAGCCGGCCGGAATAGGAACTGACCGGCAGCACGGCCGGGTCGGCGTTGCCCGAGCGGTAGTTCATGCTCATTGCGGCCGCGTCGTAGTCGTCGAGCTGTTCGGTCACGGTGCCGGTCGGCAGCGTCAGCGTGCGGGTCGAACCGGCTTCGTTGCCGCGGTCGGCCGACGAAGCCTTGATCGCCGGATTCCACTTCGCGATGCCGGCGAAGTCGCCGACCACGGCCCACACGGTGGCCGGGGGGGCTGCGATGACGACCGACTCGTCTATCTTCTGCGGCGTCGGTCCGTGCGCCATGGCGAGCGGTGCGAACAGTGCGAAGGTGAGGACGGACAGCGGTACTTTCATGAATCAGGCACTCCTGAAGGTGAACAATCGGTGGGCGCGGCGGCGGACGGCGGACGGCGCCGGTGCGAGGCTGGCAAGCAGTGCGGCGAGGCCGGCCAGCGCGAGCAGCGGGCGCAGCGCGAAGCGGGTGTCGGCGACCCGGCCGCCGGGCAGCGCGCGCAGCTGCGCGGCGATCTGCTCCGGCGAGCGGGCGACCGCGACGCCGAGACCGGTGCGCTGGGCGAGGTCTTCGAGCACGTCGTCGCGGCGCAGCGACAGGTGGTCGTTGTCGGAGCCGGGCGCGCGCTGCGGTGCGTTGCGGATGTCGCCGCCCAGCTTTTCCATGTCGAGCACCGACAGCGTGGGGGCGCCGGCGCTGGCGAAGCCGGCCGTGTCTTCGGCGGTCCAGTAGCCTTCGATGCGCCCCTTCTCGCCCAGCTTGGGCACCGGTTCCGGCTGCTCGCCGCCGACCCCGAACAGCACGCCGGGCACTTCGCCCGGTTCGCCATCCCAGGCGGGAATGCGGCCCGGGTGCAGCGCCGGCGCCTGGTGGCCATCGGTGAAGAAGGCGAGGGCGGCGCCCGGCGTCATCCGGCGGATGTCGTCGAGCGCGGAGTAGGTGCCGTAGTACAGATGACTGTCGGCGGCCCAGGCCATGCGCCAGTCGATGTGGCCGATGGCGTCGTTCAGCGCGGCGCGGTCGATGCAGACGTCGACCGGCATCAGCAGTGGCTGCGTGCGCCGCTCGACGAAAATGGATACGCCCACCTGCGTGCCGCAGGGCAGACGGTCGAGTGTGGCGATGGCCAGCTGCTTCGCGTGGTCCAGCCGGCCGATGCGGGCGTCGGCCGGGCCGACGTCACGGGTATTCATGCTCTGCGTGATGTCGAACACCATCATGTAGGTGCCGACGCGCCGCTCGACCTGCACCGCCGGATCGAACAGCGCCACGCCAAGACAGGCACTGGCCGCGGCGAGCAGCCAGAAGCGCGCACCGCGCCCGCGCAGGGTGTCGGCGACCTTCAATGCATGCCTCGCGGTGCGCCGACCATCTCGGTCCACGCCGCCTTGTCGGGCAGCGCGTCGTCATCGACCTTGGTTTCCTTGCCGTCCTTGCGCCAGTTGCGCACTTCGTAGTCGGGCACCAGCACCTGCGCCAGTTCGAAGTTGTAGCGCGTGCCCCAGTCCTCCGGCTGTTCGCGCAGCGCACGGCGGTAGCCGGTCTTGGCCAGTTCGACCAGTGTGATGGCGCGCGCCGCCGCACCTTCGCCGGTGGCCACCTCGATCGCTCGCCGCAGATAGATGTTGGCGGCATTGACCCGGGCGGCACGCGCCAGTGCCGGGTCGCCGCGCAGTTCGGCCTGTGCCTCGGCTTCGCTGTAGGCGGCCAGTGCCGCGTCGTTGTCGCGCTTCCGGTCCAGCGTCACGGCGCGGGCGAACAGCACCATTGGGGGTGCGCCGGCGTCGGCCACGCCGTCGCGCATCTGCCGGTTGGCATCGTGCGCCCGCCAGCCCTGCCACAGCGCATGCAGGCTGGCGGCTGCGGCGAGTGCGGCCAGCAGGTAGAGCAGTGCGGCCGAGCGGCGGCGCAGCAGGTGAAGGAGTGCAGACGGCGACATCAGCGGGACCATGCGGGAACCTCGAAAGTGCGGGCGGCCAGCAGCAGCAGGCTGCAGGCGAAGGCGACGCCGATGAACAGCCCGCCGAGGTCCTGCCGCGGCGGTGTTTCGCGGTAGCGCAGCGGCTGGTTCTGCAGGCGGGCGACGTCGGCGATGGCGCGGGCGAGTGCGTCCGGTGTGTCGGCTTCGTACAGCCGGTAGGGCACGCCGAGGTCGCGGAAGTACTCGTTCAGGAAGTACTCCGGCGCCGGATCGAAGCCGGCTTCCGGGTCCGGCGGGTCGGACGGGCCGCGGCCGCCGGCGGTACGCAGGAAGATCCAGTACAGCGCGCTGCGGTTCTCGGCGAACAGGCGGCGGATCTGGTTCTGCTTGCGTACGTCGATCTGCGCGGCGCCGTCGGACACCAGCAGCACCACGCGCGAGCCGGTCACCGGCTTGTCGCGGAACTGTTCCAGCGACATCGTCAGGCCGGCGGCGATATTGGTCAGCCCGACGCCGGGTGCGGCCGACGCGCGTATCGCGGCGCGCACCGCGTCGTGGTCGGCGGTCAGTTCGAGGCCATGCACCGGCGCCGTGCTGAAGGACACCACGCCGAACAGGTCGCGCGGGCGCTCGCGCACGAAGTCTTCGAGCAGGCGGGCGGCGGCGCGGCCCTTGGCTTCGTCGCCCTGCTGCGCGCCACGACCGGCGAAGCCGTCGCTCATGCTGGCGCTGCGGTCCAGCGTGATGACGACGTGGGCGCCGTTGCCGACGCGCTCGACGTCTTCGCCCTGACGGTGCGGACCGGCCAGCGCGATCACGCTGCCGAGCACTGCCAGCGCGCCCAGCAGACGCAGCGCGACGGCCAGTGCGCGCGACGCCGGATCGGCCGGCACGCCAGGCAGCCAGCCGTGCGGCAGCGTGCGCTGCCCGTGCCACAGCAGCGGCAGCAGCGCGAGCAGTGCAGCCCACAGCCAGTGCGGATGATCGAAGGACATCATGTCGCGCTCAAGCGGCTTCGACGACGACGGATGGGCTGACCGGACGCCGCCGCGCGCCGAGCCGCTCGCGGTCGCGCAGTGCCGCCAGCAGCGGCAGCAGCGCGTCGGGCTGCGTGTAGCGCGGGTCGGGCGGCAGCCCGTAGAAGCAGGCACGCGAGGCGGCGAAGGCCGCTTCCAGCGCCGAAGCCTGATCGGCGAAGGCCGGGTGGGCGGCGATGAAGTCCGGCAGCGTGGAGGCGAACACGGTCTGCCCGGCACTTTCGTTGCACGCATGGTGCAGCGCGCGGAAGGCCTGTTCGAGCGCTTCCGCGTCATCGCGGCCGCGCAGCGCGCGCACGCTGCGCCAGGCGCGGGCGAACGGACGCGCGCGCTGCGTGCCCAGCCGTCCGGCCACCCACAGCGCGGCCAGCAGCAGCGCCGCTGCGGCGCCGGCCCAGCCCAGCGCACGCGCGAGCGGTGCGCTGCTGTCGAAGGCGGTGGCGCGGTAGCCCGGATGCACGCTGCTGACAATGTCCTTCTTCGACGCCCAGTGCAGCAGCGGCGCCGTGCTCAGATCGAAGGCGGGCACCTTGATCTCGGCCACCGCGTTGTCCTTGCGGAAACGCAGCACGGTGGGAGACAGGCGCAGCGTCTGCGGCGCGCGCACGCTCTTCATCAGCTGCCATTCCAGCGTGTAGAGGCGGCAGTCTGGGCAGCGCCCCGGCGCGTCGACGGCGGTGAGGCTGCGCAGTTCGAACTGGCGGTCGCCCTGGCCCGGCTCCGGCAGGCCGTCGCGGTCGGGTGCCCAGCCGGGCGGCACGCTCAGCGTCAGTGCGACCGGCAGCGTGTCGCCGATGCGGTAGCCGAAGTTGCGCGGCCACTCGATCTGCTTCAGCGTGACCGTCGCCATCGCCGGTACGGTGAACAGGCAGAGCAGCAAGGAAAGAAGTGCAGGGACGGAGGACCGTTTCATGACTGCAGGAAGTAGCGGTTGAACTGCACCGGATCGATGCGATCGTCGATGAACAGCGGCGGGCGTCCGTGGCGCAGCGCGATGTGGCGCAGCCGTTCGCGCCGCGCCGCCTGCGCCTCGACGAAGGCGCGGGCGAGGGCCGGGCGCTGCAGCAGCAGACGCTCGGCGCCGCTTTCCAGGTCGCGCAGGCGGGCGATGCCCCAGCGCGAAGAAGCGTGCTGTTCGCGGCTGTCGCCGAGTACCACGGTGACCACGTCGTGGCGGGCGAGGCTGCCGAGCACGCGGTTCAGGCGCTCGTCCGGCATGTGGCCGTCGGTGAGCAGGAATACCAGCGAGCGCCGGCGCGGCAGCAGCGGGGCGGCTTTGAGCAGTGCGCTGTTGTCGTCGCCATCCGGTACGTGTGCGCGCAGCCGGGCGAGCGCGGCGCGCGCACCGGCCGCGCTGCGGCAGGGCGGCAGCGTCAGTTCCGCACGGATGCGGTGGTCGCAGGCGATCAGTGCGAACGGATCGCCGATGCGCCAGGCGGCGTGCGCAATCGCCTCGGCGAGTTCGGCGGCGAGCGCATGCCGGTGCGTCGCGCCGCGGTAGTCCATCGAGCGCGACACGTCGACCAGCACCACCACCGGCACCACGGCCTGTTGCCGGAACAGCCGCACCCACACGCGCTCCGACGGGTCGCGCAGCGTCGCCCGCAGGTCGAGCCGGCGCGCGTCGCGGTTGCCGGACAGCGGCACGCTGCGTTCGAAGTCGTGCCCCGGGCCGGACAGCATGCCGCGGTGCGCGCCCGGCGTGACCGCGCGACTGCGCCAGCGCAGCGCGTAGGCGAGCGCGGACGCTGTCATGGCGAGGCGACCTGGCGCAGCACCTCGGTGACGAAGGGGCGGGCGTACAGCGGGCGCTGCGTCTCGTACACCGGGTTCAGGCAGAGGCGGTGCGCGATGGCCTCGAAAAACACCGCGTGCAGGTCTTCCGGTACCAGGCGGTCGCGGCCTTCGAGCCAGGCGTGCACGCGGGCGGCGCGCGCCAGCATGGCGACGCCACGCGGGCTGGCGCCGGACAGGATGAACTGGTCGATGTCGACGTCGGACAGCTGCACGCCGTAAAGCGCGGGCTGGCGCGTTGCCAGCCAGAGGTCGACGCCGTAGTCGTCGAGCGCCGGGCTGGACTGCACGGTGTCCTGGATGGACTGTGCGACGTCGTTCAGTCGCGTGTGGTCCAGCATGCCGGGTTCGACGCTGGAGATCAGCGCGTCGGCGTCGTGGAAGCGGGTGTCGAACATCAGGCCGCGCAGCTGGTCGCGCGCGTCCGGCGCTTCGACCGACACTTCGAGCAGGAAGCGGTCGCGGGCGGCGGAGGGCAGCTCGAAGGTTTCTTCGCGTTCGACCCGGTTGCGGTCGGCGAATACCTGCATCCAGGGCAGCGTGTATTCGCGGTTGAAGGCACTCACCGTGCGTTCGGCCATCAGGCGCAGCAGCAGCGCATGCACCTGCGGGCGGGCGCGGTTGATCTCGTTGAAGAAGAACACCGCCAGTTCGCTGCCCTGCGCGATCAGCGGGCCCGGCTCGACGCGCGGGCGGCCGTCGTCGCCGACGTAGGTGTGATAGACGAGGTCGCCGGGCATCAGGTCCACGGTGCCTTCGATGCGCTGGTAGGCGCCGCCGATGCCGCGCGCCACCGCCTTCAGCAGCGTGGTCTTGCCGACGCCGACATCGCCTTCGAGCAGCACGTGGCCGCGGGCGAACACGGCGATGGTCATCAGTCGCACGGTGCGCGGCATACCGACCAGCACCGCGTTGAGCTGGCGCTCGAAGTCGAGCGCACGGACCCGCCATGCCGACAGGTCAACAGGTTCGGAGTGCATCCGGGATTCCAGATCGGGTTGGCCGCGAAGGCGCGGCTGGGAAGGCGTGACGGACGGCGCGCAGCACGCCGCGTTCCGCGTGGCCTTCGGGAACCCGGCCGGACGAGAGGGGAGCTCGTCCGGCCGGGAAGACGCGACGATCAGTTGACGTCGTACTTGAAGGTGCCGGTGGCGTTGAGCTGCTCGACGCGCTTGGCATTGCGCGCCTCCATCTGCTTGATGGAGTCGCCCTGCTTGGACAGTTCCTTGGCGTCGTGCTTCGGGTCGTACTTGGAGCCGGCGACCTTGGCCGGATAGCCCGGCTTCGGCTCCCAGCAGTCGCCGGCCGCCTTGCACTTGGTGCCGTCGTAGGCGTGGGCGCCGCCGGCCAGCAGCAGGAGTGCGGAAGTGGCTGCAAGACGGGCTGCGGTGCGGATCTTCATTGTCATTCCTCCGTGGTTGTGATGTGGGTGCTGCACGTGACGACCCGGACGGGGCCGGGCCGAAAACTTCGCCTTCCTCAGTTCGCCTGCTTCCACAGCGCCTTGGCCGGGTCGCCCTTGTAGACCGAGCGGATCCAGCTCATGATCACCAGGATTTCGTCCTGCGACAGGTGCCCGCTCTGCGGCCCCATCATTCCCTGCAGACCGCCGTAGATGCTGGAGAACAGGCCGGCGTCGGTGGCATTCGCCGGGTAGGTCCAGTAGTCGTCGGCCAGGCCGGGGCCGAGCTTGCCCTCGGCGTGGTGGCCGTGACAGCCCGAGCAGGCGGTCGAGTACAGCGACTCGCCTTCGGCGATCTTGGCGGCGTCGGTGTTGTAGGGGTTGATGCCCGTCTGTTTGAAGGACTTCACTGCGGGACTTTCCTCCTTGCCGGAGAAGTCGAGCGGCGAACCTTCGATGATGTTGTAGAAGCGCGGCGGGCTGCCGGCGGCGATCGCCGTGGCGATGGCGCCACCCATCAGGGTTGCCGCGACCAGTTTGCTGACTTGAAACTTCATCCCTTGCTGTCCTTGTTTCCTTCGGCCACCGGGTGCGGCGGCAGAATCTGTATGCCTTCGGCGCGCAATACGCCCTCGATGTCGTCGCGACTGCGCGCGAGCGCGGCTTCGATGCGGGCCAGCAGTGCGCGGTCGTCCTTGCGCACGGCGATGGCGGTGTCGAAGTGGAAATGCACCGGTTCGCCATTCGACTTCGTGGCCTGTGCCGGTACCTGAGTGACCTTCAGCGGCGTCGCTGCGCTCTTGATGTAGCGGGCGACCGACGGTGCCCAGGCCACGGCGACGTCGATCTCGCCGGCAGCGAGGTCGCGGATCAGCTTTTCGCTGTCGTAGCGCACGTAGCGGTTGCGCGGTGCCTTGTTGCCGCCGAGCGACATCATGTAGCGGAAGCTGTCGGCATAGCGGCCGAGCTGCACCAGCATCACTTCAGCCGGCGTTCCGGGTATGACACCGATGTGCGCGGTCTGCAGCGCCGGGCTGTCCCAGCCGGTCACCTCCTGGCCGAAATCGGCGCGGGTGACGAACACATAGCTCGAACGGTAGTAGGCGCGGGTCGTGGCGACGCGGGGATCGCCCGCATCGACGCCGAGCATGACGTCGCACTTGCCCTTGTCGAGCAGGTCGCGCACCACGTAGCGCGGGTCGCTGAAGCCGACGCGCTCCAGCTTCATGTCCATGGCCGCCGCCAGCTTTTCGGCGATGCGGTCCTCGAATCCTTCGCCCCGCTCGTTGGCGTAGGGCATTTCGTTGTCGGCCGCGCACACCTTGAGCGTGCCGGCGGCGTGCGCGACGCCGCCGAGCGCGCACAGCAGCGCTGCAATGAGGGTCTGTTTCATCGTGGATCTCCTGCCTGAAACGGGCATGGCGCGTGGCGCCATGCCCGGTACGTCTTACAGCGAGAACACCATCACGCCGCCGCCCATCTTGGTGTACTGCTGGAGCTCCTTGAAGGCGCCCACTGCACCGAGACCTGCGGTCGGGTCGGTCAGGTCGAACACGAGGCCGACGCCGGGCCAGCCGCCCACACCGTAGTAGATGGCGACGTACTGCTTGCCCTTGTGCTCATAGGTGACCGGGTGGCCGATGACGCCGGACGGGAGCTTGAATTCCCACAGCGTCTTGCCGTTGTCGGCGTCGACCGCCTTGATCATGCCGTCCAGCGTGCCGTAGAAGACGAGGTCACCCGCGGTGCTCGTGGTGCCGCCCCAGACCGAGAACTTCTCGTCCTTGACCCACTTGAACTTCGACGTCTTGACGTCGTAGGCCTTGACCTGACCCATGTTGCCGTTGTTGCCCGGGGTGGCGTACATGTTCAGCGTGGCGCCGACGAAGAACTGACCTGCGCGGTAGGGCAGCATGAACGGCTCCCAGTCCATGCAGATCATGTTGGTGCCGAGCATGACCAGTTCGCGCTTCTTGTCGATCGAGTCGTGGCCCTGGTTGTGGTAGCCCATGGCGGACGGGCAGATGCCCTTGGCCAGGTGGTCCATGCGGGTCGAGTACTCGGGGTCGCGGATGGGCACGCCCTTCTTCATGTCGTAGCCCTTGAACACGTTCACCGACGGATCGATCTTGTCGGCGCGAACGAGGTTGCCGTTCTCGCGGTTCAGGGTGTAGACGATGCCGTTACGGTCCGGGTGGGTCAGCAGCTTCTGCTTCTTGCCGTCGACCACCTGGTCGGACAGGCCGATCCAGTTCACGCCGGCGTAGTCCCACTCGTCATGCGGCGTCTTCTGGAAGGCGAACTTGGCCTTGCCGGTCTTCACGTCGCGACCCCAGATGGCCATCGTCCACTTGTTGTCGCCCGGGCGCATGGTTTCGTTCCACGGTGCCGGGTTGCCCGAGCCGTAGTACATCAGCTTCAGTTCCGGGTCGTAGGCGTACCAGCCCCAGTTGGTGCCGCCGCCGATCTTCCATGCGTCGCCTTCCCAGGTCGAGGTGCCGAGGCCCTTCTGACCGTAGTGCGGGTTCGCCATGTTGAAGTCGTCAGCCAGCAGGATGTCCTCGTCCGGGCCGGTGGCGTAGGCGCGCCAGACCTGCTTGCCGTCCTTGATGCGGTAGGCGGTGACGTAGCCGCGCACACCCAGTTCCGCACCCGACGAACCGACGATGACCATGTCCTCGACCACCATCGGTGCCTGCGTCAGCGTGGAGCCGACCTTCGGGTCGGAGTTCTCCATCTTCCACAGTTCCTTGCCGGTCTTGGCGTCCAGCGCGACGATGTGGCCGTCGAGCTGGGTCTTGAAGATCTTGCCGTCACCGTAGGCCAGACCGCGGTTCACGACGTCGCAGCAGGCGACCGCGCGCACCGAGGCGTCCTGCTTGGGCTTGTGTTCCCACAGGATCTTGTTCGGGTTGTCGAGATCGATCGCGTAGGTGATGTTCGGGAACGGCGTGTGGATGTACATGATGCCGTTCACCACCAGCGGACCGCCTTCGTGGCCGTGCAGCACGCCGGTCGAGAAGGTCCACGCGGCCTTCAGGTTCTTCACGTTGCTGCGGTTGATCTGCTTCAGGCCGCTGTAATGGCTGTGGTCGTAGTCCTTGCCCTGCATGACCCACTGGCGGTCGTCCTGCGACAGCTTGATCAGCTCGGCATTGGCGAGCGCGGCACCCGATGCGGACGCCAGCGCGAAACCGGCGATCGCGGTGGCGACGGCGCGGCTCAGACGTTTCTTGTGCAGACCGGTCCGGCCGGTTGCTCTTTTCAGTGACATAGCGGTTTTCTCCTCCTTGGGTGGGGCGCGTGGGGATACGCGCATTCGCTTTCATGCGATCCGGGAGCCGGACCAGAACAGACCTGTGGGCCCGGAGATCGCAACCGCGGACGCTGTCGTCGACAGTCGGCCAGCGCTGCGGTCGAGCGAACTATAGGAATGTGCAGTGCAGCGATTGCGGTGCGCGGCGCATTGCAACGAGGGGATTTTGTCCCTCGGCTCCGGCGCTACCATCGTCGGCTCCGGCACCCCTGAAGCCGGACGTCCCGCCGCACTTCCATCCCTGCCGAATGACACTGAAGAACCGCCTGCTGCTGATCGTGCTTGTGCTCATGTGCCTGCTGCTGCTCACGCACGGCTTCCTGCACTACAAGGCCTGGCGCAGCGACTCGGTCGAGGAGATCGAGTCGGGTACGCGGCTGGTGTTGCTGCTGCTGCCGGAGGACATGCCGCTGAACGCCGGCGACGGCCGCTCGCCCATGCTCGACTCGCTGCTCGAACGCGTGCAGCGCATGAAGGACATCCGCCACGTGCGCATCGACGTGCTCGATCTCGCCGGTCGCGTGCTCGCGTCGTCCGACACCCGAGGTGCCAGTGGATGGCCGGCGCCGGACGAAGCGCCGGTGCAGGCGGACGGCACAGTGCGCATGAAGCCGTGGCGCCTGAATGGCGAGATCGCCGGCTTCTATCGCGTGTCGCCGATGCCGTCCGACGAAATGCGCGAGAAGTGGGAAGGCTTCAAGCGACTGAGCTATCTGACGGTGGCCTACAGCGTGCTGCTCGGCCTGCTGCTGTACTGGGCCATCTGCCGCGCGCTGGAACCGGTGCACGCGCTGCGCACCGCGCTGCGCGACATCGAATCGGGCCGCCTCGACGCGCGCCTGCCGGCCTTCCGCCTGCCCGATCTGGCGGAACTGTCGGCCTCGTTCAACCGGATGGCCAATTCGCTGGCCGAAGTGAGCCGCGAGCGCTCGGCGCTGCTGCGCAAGATCATGGTGATGGAAGAGCAGACGCGGCGCGCCATCGCGCGCGATCTGCACGACGAAATGAGCACCTATATGGTGGCCATGCAGCCGCATGTCGCGGTGCTGTCGGCCGCCTGCCGGAACGAGCCGGCACTGGCTCGTTACCGCGGCAGCGCCGAGGCGCTGGGCGGACATCTGGCGCAGCTGCTGGGCCGCGTGCGCGTGCAGCTGGAATCGCTGCACCCGGTCGAGATCGACGCGCTCGGCCTGTACAACGCGCTGCGCCAGCTGGTCGAGCAGCGCAGCGCGCAGGCGCCGCGGCCGCTCGAACTGGTGCTCAACCTCGAAGGCGAATCGGCCGACGCCGGACCGACGGTCGAGGCCAGCGCCTACCGCATCGTGCAGGAAGCGGTCACCAATGCTTTCAAGCACTCCGACTGCTCGCGCCTGCTGATCGGCGTGAGCACCGAGCAGGGCGGCGACGGCAGAGTGCTCAAGCTCGACATCTGGGACAACGGCAGCGCGCATGGCATACCGACCGGCGTCGCCGGGCTGGGCATGCTGGGCATGCGCGAACGCGCGCTCGCGCTGGGCGGCGTCTGCAGCGCCGGCCCGGCTACCGGCGGCGGCTGGCGCGTCACCGTGCGGCTGCCCTTCGCACGCAACGAACAGGAGATCACCGCATGAACAACCGACAGACCCGCATCCTTCTGGTCGACGACCACGCCGTCGTGCGCACCGGTTACCGCGCGCTGCTGGAGATGAACGAGGCGCTGCTGGTGGCGGCCGAGGCGGGTACCGCCGACGAGGCCTATGCCGCTTATCGCAAGCACGCGCCCGACGTGGTGGTGATGGACATCATGCTGCCCGGCTCCAGCGGCATCGAAGCCACGCGGCGCATCGTCGCCTTCGACGAACAGGCCAAGGTGCTCATGTTCACGATGTGCTCGCATCCGACCGTGGTGCAGCAGGCGCTGGACGCCGGCGCGCTCGGTGTGCTGACCAAGGACAGCCCGGCCGAGCAGCTGGTCGACGCGGTGCAGTCGGTGGCGCGCGGCAAGCGCGTGCTGAGCCGGCAGGTGGCGGAAAGCGTGGCCTTCTCGCACTACCTGCCGGAATCCAAGCTGTTCGGTTACCTGACGCCGCGCGAATTCGAAATGTGCCGCCTGCTGGTGTCCGGCCACTCGATCGACGCCATCGCCGAACAGCTCAACCTGAGCCCGAAGACGGTGGCCAACAAGCTGAGCACCGCGCGACGCAAGCTCGACGTCAGCTCCGACATCGAACTGGTGAAACTCGCCTCCGAGGTCGGCCTGGTGCCCTGGGTGACCGAACGGCGCCTGGGCCTGGCGGAGACCCCGCCTACGCCGCGCTAGGCGCCTTGCTCCGGCTCGTCGTCGGCCGCAGCGAGCGACCACGGATCGAAAGGATCCGGCAGGTCGCGCCAGGCGGACGAGCCGGCGGCCATTTCGGCGTCGGTCAGCAGACAGGCGTCGAGTTGCTGGCGTATCCACGCCTCGTCCATGTCCATACCGATGAATACCAGTTCCTGCCGGCGGTCGCCGAAGGGCGCCAGCCAGCGCGCTTCGATCTGCTTCAGGTAGTCGAGGTCGGTTGGCCAGTCGGCGCGATCCACCGCCGCCCACCACAGACCGGCCGGGCGGTTGCGGCAGATGCCGCCGGCCTGCGCCCATTCGCCGGCGAAGTCCATGCGGCTGGCCAGCCAGAAGAAACCCTTGCTGCGGATGACGCCGGGCCATTCGTCGTGGATCAGGTTCCAGAAGCGCTGCGGATGGAAGGGCCGGCGCTCGCTCCACGAAAAGCTGCGGATGCCGTAGGTATCGGATTCGGGCACGTGGGTGCCGCGCATTTCCTGCAGCCAGCCCGGCGCTTCGGCCGCGGCGTCGAAGTCGAAGCGGCCGGTGTCGAGGATGCGGTCCAGCGGCACGCGGCCTTCACGGGCCTCGACGACGTCGGCGCGTGGATTCAATGCGCGCAGGATGGCGTGCAGTCGCTCGCGTTCGGCATCGCTCACCAGGTCGCATTTGTTCAGCACGATCACGTCGGCGAACTCGACCTGGTCGGCCAGCAGGTCGACCACGGTGCGGTTGTCTTCGTCGCCGAGCGACTCACCGCGTGCGGCGATCATGTCCTGGCTCGAATAGTCGCGCAGGAAGTTGTACGCATCGACCACGGTCACCATGGTGTCCAGCCGTGACACCGATGACAGGCTGCTGCCGTCCTCGTCTTCGAAGGTGAAGGTTTCGGCGACCGGCAGCGGTGCGGAAATGCCGGTCGATTCGATCAGCAGATAGTCGAAGCGGCCTTCGCGCGCCAGTCTCGATACTTCGATCAGCAGGTCTTCGCGCAGCGTGCAGCAGATGCAGCCGTTCGACATTTCGACCATGCGGGTGTCGGTGCGCGACAGCTGTGCGCCATGCGCCACCAGCTGGGCATCGATGTTCACCTCCGACATGTCGTTGACGATGACCGCGACGCGGCGGCCTTCGGTATTCGACAGCACATGGTTCAGCAGGGTGGTCTTGCCGGCGCCGAGAAAGCCGGACAGCACGGTGACCGGAAGTCGTTCGTTCATGGTGGTGTGGTTTCCGTATTCAGAACACCGCGTCGAAGGCGGCGACGATGCGCAGCCGGTGCGCTGCGTCGAGGTGGGGTGAGCGATGGATGACGCCGCGGCCGGCGTTGTCTGGCCACAGCTCACCCTTGAGCAGCACGATGTCGCCGGCTGCAGCGCGGCCGATGCCGCTGGCGTCGGTCATCACGTCGTCGCTGCCGAGGCGGCTGCGGTCGGCGCAGCGCTCGTCCAGCCATTCGGTGGCCGGACCGATCCAGGTACAGAGCAGGCGCAGGGCGACGCGGTCGACGTGCCAGCGCGGACACATGGCGCGGTCCAGCACTTCGATGCGCACGCCGACCCGCGTACAGCCAGTGAGGTCGGCCAGCAGTTCGGACAGACACTGCACGTCGGCATCGACGATGTCGCGCCCCGGCAGTTCGGGCAGCGTGCCGGTGGGCAGCGGGCTGCCGGCGTCGATCACCGCGTGCCGTCCGCTGCCGAGTGCGCCGCTGGCGTGGGCGGCGTCCAGGTAGCCGGTCAGGCCGGGCGGCAGCGGGCGCTGCAGACGCACCAGATTGACGGCCGGATCGAAGACCTGCGCCAGGTCGGGCAGCGTACCGGCGCCGACGGCACGGGAACAGGATGTCGCGGGGGCAGGGGGCTGAAATCGAATGTTCATGGTGCTTGCAGGCGGGGCGTGCCCGCGTGCCTCGTCCTCAGCGCGCGCGTCGCGCGGCGACCGTGCCCAGCATCAGCAGACCGCCGAGAAGCATTGCCCAGCTCGCCGGTTCAGGCACCGGCGGCGCGACCGCGAAGTCGATGTAGAAGGTGCCGCCGTCGCGCACGGCGGTATTGCTGCCCAGATTCACCAGCGAGAACTGCGCGGTGTAGGTGCCGACCGCCGCGGCCGCGTCGGTGTAGAAGGTCGGCAGGAAGTCGAAGCCGTTGCTGTCGCCGAGCAGGTAGAGATTGCCGCCGTCGAACAGATCCATGTCGCCATTGGCGGCGACCTTCAGACCCGGCGTGATGTACTCCAGCTTCAGCGCGACCTGCACGCCGTCGCGCTGCGCGTTCCAGCGGTTGGCGCTGCTCGCGTACAGCACCGCCTCGGCGCTGCCCGCGACGCCATCGGCCAGCGACTGGATGGACGACGTGCCGAGGTAGCTGTAATCGTGATGGGCGACGCCGTCGCCGAGCACGCCGCTGACCAGCTTGCCGGCGAATGCTCCGCTGCCTGCGCTCAGCGCGAGCGTGCCGGGCAGCGGTGAAATGCGTGCCGACAGTTCCGGAATGCGGTCGTTGGCGTTGCTGCCGTTGATGACCGGCGCGGCGGCGCTGCCGGTATAGCTGTAGGCGCCGATGCCGTGGAAGTGGTTGCCGTGCTCCATCAGATAGGTGAGGCGGCCGTAGTTCGGGTTGGCCAGGCCGGCATAGGTGCCGCTGGCAATCGTCGCCAGGCTGTCGATCCCGATGTAGAAGCCGATGCCTTCATCGGCGCGCAGCGGTTCGCTGGCGTGTGCAAAGCCGGACATGAGGCCGGCAACGACGAGCAGGGCGCGGACTTTCAAGATGCTCTCCTTTATTGATAATCGAATATCAAAAGATACGGGGTGTGTTCTTTTTTGTAAAGGAGATTGCATTATCATTAGAGGCTGATCATCCGGAGACCTCTCATGCGCGCGCCCATACGCTTCATGCACCTTGCTGCAGCACTGCTGTCCTTCCACGTCGGCGCGGCACAGGCCATCCACTTCGATGTCGCCATCGGGCTCGACCAGGGACCGGTGGCCGGCAGCAGGATCACGGTCGGTGCCTACGGCGACCTGCCGTTCGAGCAATTGCCGATCGATGTCCACACCGGATACATGGTGTTCCCGGGCGACTTCGGCGACTTCGAGGGCGGGCCGAAAAGTACCGACGATCCGGGTTTCCAGGCTTTCCCGGGCAGCCTGTCCGGTGCCAGCGGCGCCCGCGATTTCATCGGTTTCAAGGCGGTCGGCACGCTGTTGCAGTGGGATGCGGCCAGCGGCACATGGTCGGCCGCCGATGACGGCGTCGGCATTCGCCTGTACGGCGCGGTGCCACCGGCGGTGGCCAACGCCTATATCCAGTCGCTGATCAATCCGCGCCTGGCACCGCCGGGTGCGGCGGCGAATTTCGAGTTCTATTCGCAGGGCACGCTGTTTACCGGCGCCGGCATCGAAGGCCCCGTCGCGGCGACGATAGACGACGCGAACGCCAATGGCGGCTTCCACGCGCACCTGGACTGGTTCATAGAAGGGGCGGCACCGTCCAGCGCCTACATGGTGACGCTGCAACTGACCGACGCGACGTCGATAGGTGGCCGCGGACGCTACGTCGATTCCGACCCTTTCCACGTCTTGTTCAACTACGGCCTGAGCGCTGCGCAGTACGAAACGGCCTTTCTGTCGCGCGTCAGCCTGCCGGTGCCGGAGCCGTCGAGCTGGGCATTGATGGTGGCCGGTCTGGTGCTGACGACTTCGCTGGCGCGTCGGGTCAGAAGCTGAGACTGAGGCCGGCTTCCGCGCTGCGCCCCGGCTCCGGCGAGAAACTGCGCTGGAAGGACACCGGGTTGCGTGCTTCGGCATTGAGCAGATTGCGCGCCTTCAGGTACAGCGTCAGCGTGCGGCCGCCGTCGAGCGGACGCACGTGGTTCAGGTTGGCGCTGACCAGGGTGTAGCCGTCGCTGGCGGTTTCGTTGGCGCCTGGCCTGTCTTGCGCCGCCTGTCGCGTGACGCGCACCCGCCCCGACCACGCCCCCTTGCTTACCGCCAGCTGTGTGCCGAAGCGCAGCGGCGGCATGCGCGGTACGTCCTCGTCGAGCGTCGGCAGCCGGGCGCGCAAGGCGTCGGCGAAGACCGACCACTCGACATCGCCCAAGCGGCTGGCTGCCCACTTCAACGCCAGTTCCGCCTCGAAGCCCCGCAGCTTGGCGCGGCTCTGCGCGTACTGAACCACCTGCAGACACTCTTCCAGGCGGACGCAGGCGAAGCGGAACTGCTCTTCGGCGGTGTCGTAGAAGAAGGCCTCGCTGCGCTGGAAGATGTAGTTGCTGACGTCGTTGGCATAGACGCTGACCGCGGCGCGCAGTCGCGCATCCTCGTACAGCGCCGACAGGTCGATCGAGCGCGCGCCCTCCTTGTTCAGGCTGGGGTCGCCCAGATCGTAGGTGCGGGTGGCGAGGTGGGCGCCCAGCGAGTAGAGCTCGTGGATTTCGGGCGCGCGTTCGGCGTGTGCGGCGCTGACAGTGAAACTCAGCGCATCGGCAGCCTGCCAGCGCAGCGACGCGGAAGTGCTCTGCGCGTTGATGTGGCGCCGCGGAAAGCTCACCGCGAAGCCGCCGGCCAGTTCGCGGTCGCCGGCTTCCATGCGCGTCATTTCGCCGCGCCAGCCCAGTTCGAAGCGCAGGCTGGCGATGTCGACATGCTGCGTTGCGTAGAGCGCGGAGCTGCGCATCGAGGTCTGCGGAATGAAAGCTTCGGCGCCGAGCGCCGAGAAGTCGCGCCGCGTGTGGTGCACGCCGACCGTGCCGCCGAGGTGTTCGCCGAAGGCGTGCTCCAGTTGGATGCGCTGCTCGATCGCCTTGTTGCGGAAGGTGGTGGCGACGGCGCCCTGATCGACTTCGTCGTGTCGGTAATCGACGTGCGCGCCGGTGTAGCGCAGCGACTGCAGCCAGCCTTCGCCCAGCCACTCGGCACGGGTGTCGACGCGGCGGTTGTCCATCACGATGCGCACCCGGTCGTCGCCGCCGTGCGAGTGGCCGGGGGCGGGTGGAATGCCGTAGTCGTTCGACGCGTTATTCACGGCGGCGCCCAGCAGCGCGTTGCCGATGAACACGCTGCCGCCCAGCGTGCCGGCGGCGGCACGCGCATCGCTGTTGTACAGCCGCCCGCAGCTGTTGCGCGTGTTGATCAGGCCGAACTGCTGTTGTACGGCGTCGTCGTCGACGGCGCAGCCGGCGATGCGGGCGTCGCCGCGATCGCGGCTGCTGGCTGATGCGTGCAGTGCGAACGGGCCGCGGCCGCCGTCGAGACGCAGCGAACTGATCCGTTCCGAGGCGTTCGTGTTGTAGCCGAGGTCGACTGCGCCGCTGAGCGCCTTCTGCGGCAGGCGCGTCGGGATGCGTTCGTCAGCCACGTCGACCACGCCGCCGATGGCGCCGCCGCCGTAGCGGATGGTGGCCGGGCCGCGCAGGATGCGCACCGAATCCGCCACGGCTGTATCGGCGGTCGATGCGTGATCGGGGCTGAAGGTGGTCGCGTCGTGCGTGCCGCCGCCGTTGCTCAGTACCTTCACCCGCGCACCGCTGAGGCCACGGATGACGGGCAGGCCGACGCCGGTGCCGAAGGAGGCGTTGTGCACGGCGGCTTCGTCGCCCACGGTTTCGCCCAGCGTTGCGCCCTTGCGGTTGCGCAGCGCCTCGCCGCGCAGTGTGGACGCGCCCGCTTCGTTCGCTCCGTCCGGCGTTCGGCTGTCCTCGACGCGGATGGCGGGCAGTTCGATGGCGTCGGTGCCGTCGGCGACATCCTGCGCGATCGCGCTGCGGCAGCAGGCGGTGAGCAGGAGGATGGACAGGCTTCCGGCGATACCAGGGCGCCGGATCGCCACGGGGTGGAGACGGACGAATCGAGAGGACATGCTGCAGCGGGAGGGGCGATGATTGCTATTGCGAATAGTAACGCGTTATCGTTAACGGAGATGTCCTATCCCATTCCGTCCTCACCAAGGAGCAAGCGATGAAACATTCCGGACCCGGTTCTGCGCTGCGTGCGCTCGGCATGACCGCCTTTCTTTCAATACAGCTCGGCGTGACCGCGCAGGCCGCCGATCACGCCGGCGATATCGAGGTCGGCATGGCGGCGGGCGCACTGGTGGTGGACCCCGAAGGGCTGGCGCAGATTGCCGCCAATGGTTACCGCCTGTTCGAAGCGGATTTCCGCGACTTCAGCGGCGGCCTGTTCAAGACCGACGACCCGGGCTTCGTTGCGGAAGAGGGCGCGCTCGACGTCGGGCGGGTCGTCGGCTACCGCGGCCTGGGCGTGCTGCAGTCGTGGAACGGTTCGATGTGGACGAGCAGCGGTCCGTCGGTTTTCGTGTCGATCGAGGACGTGCTGGGTACGATCACTTCATTCGGCTACGGCGCGGTCACCGATCCGGCGGGCGCGATTGCACAGGTGTCCGGCGCCGGCGACATCCACTCGCATCTGGACTTCTCGATCGGCGGTACGGACCGCGCGCTGGCCGGCGCCTACCTGATCACGCTGCAGCTCGAAGCGAACGGCGGGCTGGCATCGTCGCCGTTCTACATCGCATTCAACAACGGGCTGGAAGAAGCGGCATTCGAAGACGCGGTCGGCGCGCTGATGGCGCCGGTTCCGGAACCCGCAACGTGGGCGATGCTGCTCGCCGGCGTCGGACTGGTGGGCGCGCTCGGCCGTCGCCGTCAGTGCGTGTGATCGTGGTCGTGCGGATGCGTGCGCCCGGCTGAGGGCGCACCGTCCGCATTTCCTTTTCCGCTGCACACGCTGCAGCGGCCGAACAGCGTCACGTCGTGCGCCTCGACCGAGAAACCGGCGGGCGCCAGTGCATTCCAGTCGGTGTGGCATTCGGCGATGTCGAACACGCGGTCGCACTGCAGGCACTTGAAGTGATGATGGTGGCCGAGGTGGGCCACCTCGTAACGCGGCGCTTCGCCCGGCAGGCTGACTTCGCGGATGCGGCCTTCTTCGAGCAGCAGCTTGATGTTGCGATACACAGTCGCGAGCCCGAGCGCTGGTGCTTCGCTGCGCGCCAGCGCGTGCAGTTCGGCCGGCGAAAGCGGCCGGCCGGCCGCTTCGATGGCGCCGAGTATCGCGGTGCGCTGACGCGTATTGCGCTCCATGTGTACGCTCAGACCTCGTCCGGTACGGCGGTGCCGGTGTGCAGATGCATGATCTGCCACCCGTGCGCACGCGCGTGCGCGTCCAGCGTCGGGTCCGGATCGACCGCCACCGGATTGGTGACCCGGCTGAGCAACGGCAGATCGTTCAACGAGTCGCTGTAGAAGGTGGTGCGGCGGAAGCTGCCGAAATACAGTCCGAGCTCTTCCAGCCAGCGTTCGACGCGCTCGATCTTGCCCTCGCGGAAAGCCGGCGTGCCGCGCGGCTTGCCGGTGAATTCGCCGTCCTGCTGCGCGGGGATGGTGGCAACCAGATGCGGCACGTCCAGCTCGCGTGCAATCGGACCGGTGATGAAGCTGTTGGTGGCGGTGACGATGGCGCACAGGGCACCGCTTTCCAGGTGACCGTTCACCAGGCCGCGTGCGCCGTCGGTGAGGCGCGGGCGGATCTGCTGCACCATGAACTCGGCATGCCATGCGTCCAGCTCGGCACGCGGGTGGCGCGACAGCGGCGCCAGCTGGAAGTCGAGGAATTCGTGGATGTCCAGCGTGCCGGCCTTGTACTGCGCGTAGAAGGTCGCGTTGCGCGCCTCGTACAGCTCGCGGTCGAGCACGCCCTTCGAGATCAGGAATTGCGCCCACTCGAAGTCCGAGTCGCCGGCGAGCAGGGTGTTGTCGAGGTCGAAAAGTACCAGTTCCATGGCAGTGTCCGTATCAGATCAGTCTGGTCTGCATGACCTCGCGCAGCAGCGGCAGTGTCACCGGGCGCTGGCGGGTCAGCGAATGTTCATCGAGCAGGTCGAGTATGCCGAGCAGGGAGCGGATGTCGCGTCGGCCGTGGCGCAGCAGGTAATCGAACACCTCCTGTTCGACCTTCATGCCGCGCGCGGCCGCGTGCGCCTGCAGCAGTTCGATGCGCTCGTCGTCGTGCAGCGGCTGGATGCAGAAGGGCAGCATCTGGCCGATGCGCGTACGCAGGTCTTCGCGCAGCGGCAGCGTGCGCGGCGCGCAATTGCCGGCGGCGACGACCGTGATGCCGCGTGCGTGCGCAAGATTGATCGCACGGAACAGCGCGCCCTGCGCCTCCGGCTCCAGCAGATGGATGTCGTCGAACAGCCAGAGTTTCGCGTGCGTGGCTTCGAGCGCGCCGATCAGGGTGTCAGGCGGCGTGAAGTTGATCTGGTCGACTTCGAGGTAGAGCCCGCGCGCCTTCGATTCGGCCGCCAGCGCACGCAACAGGTGGGTGCGGCCACTGCCGCTGTCGCCCCAGAGATACACAGACGCACCCGGCTGGTCGCCGGTCATCGAGCGCAGGTGGGCGAGCAGGTCGCGATTGCCGCCGGCCACGAAATTACTGAGGCTGGGAGCGGCGATCGGGCGGATGTCGAGCAGGAGCTGACGCATCATTCGATGATCTTGGGCGCGTCGCCCTGGTAGAAATGGCTGGCCAGATAGTGCCGTCTTACTTCACGCAGACCGACCAGCAGCGCAGCCGAAGCGGGCAGCGCGATCAGCACGCCGACGAAACCGAACAGCTGGCCGAAAGCCATCAGCGCGAAAATGACCGCCAGCGGGTGCAGGCCGATGCGTTCGCCAACCAGCCAGGGCGTGAGCAGGAAGCTTTCCAGCAACTGACCCAGGCTGTAGACGATGGCCACGCCGATGACCGGCGGCCAGCCCTGAAACTGCAGGGTGGCCACCAGCAGCGACAGCAGCAGGCCGGTCGAGAAGCCGACATAGGGAATGAAGCCGAGCAGGCCGGACAGCAGGCCCAGCGGCAATGCGTAATCGACGCCGGCGATCCAAAGCCCGACGCAGTAGAACAGCGCCAGTGCCGCCATCACCGACAGCTGGCCGCGCAGGAATTCGGCCAGCACCGCGTCGATCTCGTCGACCAGCGACAGCGTGCGGTTCAGCCATGGGCGCGGCACCAGCTTGGCAACGCGGTGGCGCAGGTCGCGCCAGTCACGCATCAGGTAGAACATGACGACCGGCGTCAGCAGCACGTTGGCGACGACGCCGACGATGACCGCGCCCTGGCTGCTCACGTATTCGAGCGCCACCATCAGGTAGTCCTGTGCGCTGCTCCAGTTCTTCGTGATGAAGCGCTTCAGGCTATCCACGTCGAGTTGCAGCGTGATGCCGAAATGCTGCTGCAGCCAGGGCACGAGCTGTTCGTGCGCCGCCGTCAGATAGGCGGGCAGGCGCGCGATCAGCGTGCGCACCTCCTGCTGGATCACCGGCACCAGGATGAGGATGAGTCCGACCACCAGACTGATCACGAACAGGATGACCAGCACCACGGCCAGCGTGCGCGGCACGCGTCGACGACTCAGCCGCTCGACCAGTGGCTCGAAGATGTAGGCCAGCACCAGGCCCAGCATGAAGGGCGACAGCGTCGGTCCGAGCAGCCACAGCAGCCCGACGATGGCCGCGCCGACGCCTGCCCACAGCAGGGTTTGTTTGCGGTTGATGCCGGGAGGGGTCATGGCGGGGTGCGGGCCGGGGTAGAATGCGCACCCTTGGGGCGGAATGCGCGAATGCGGTGCAAAAACGCCCCGCAGTTTAGCAAGATTCCGCTGCACTCCCGTTCATTCATCCTGTTTTCCCGGCGCCCGGCGCCTCATACGTCATGACTTCATCCAAGGATTCCCGCGCTCCCCTCAGTTACGCCGCTGCCGGTGTGGATATCGATGCCGGCGATGCGCTGGTCGAGCGCATCAAGCCGCTGGCCAAGCGCACGATGCGCCCGGAGGTGATCGGCGGCATCGGCGGGTTCGGCGCGCTGTTCGAGGTGTCGAAGAACTACCGCGAGCCGGTGCTGGTGTCCGGCACCGACGGTGTGGGCACCAAGCTGAAACTCGCTTTCCAGCTCGACGGTCACGACACGGTAGGCCAGGATCTGGTGGCGATGAGCGTCAATGACATTCTGGTGCAGGGCGCCGAACCGGTGTTCTTCCTCGACTACTTCGCCTGCGGCAAGCTCGACGTCGACACGGCGGCGCGCGTGGTCGGCGGCATCGCCCGCGGCTGCGAACTGGCGGGCTGTGCGCTGATCGGTGGTGAAACGGCCGAAATGCCCGGCATGTACCCGGCTGGCGAATACGACCTCGCGGGCTTTGCGGTCGGCATCGCCGAGAAAAGCCAGCTGATCACCGGCGAAACCATCGCCGAGGGCGACGTGGTGCTCGGCCTGGCCTCCAGCGGCGCGCATTCGAACGGCTACTCGCTGCTGCGCAAGATCCTCGAACGCGACGCGCCGGACCTGAATGCCGATTTTCATGGCCGCACGCTGCGCGAAACCGTGCTCGAACCGACCCGCATCTACGTGAAGCCGCTGCTGGCGCTGATGAAGGAAGCGCCCGGGCTGGTGAAGGGCATGGCCCACATCACCGGCGGCGGTCTGCTCGACAACGTGCCGCGCGTGCTGCCGGCAGGGCTGTCGGCGCACATCGACGCGTCCTCGTGGACGCTGCCGCCGCTGTTCGCCTGGCTGCGCGCGGCCGGAAACGTGGCGGCGCAGGAGATGTACCGCGTGTTCAATTGCGGCATCGGCATGGTGGTGATCGTGTCGGCCGCTGATGCCGACCGTGCGACGCAGTCGCTGAGTGCGGCTGGCGAGACCGTCTATCGCATCGGTCGCATCGAGCGCTGCGGCGAGGGCGAGGCGCAAACGGTCGTCTGCTGATCCAGAAGTGCGGAGCGCCGGACGGCGCTCCGCAAGCTGCCTGCGTTCCGAGCGGGCAATAAAAAACCCGCCATCGGCGGGTTTTTTATTGCGGCCCAGCACTACGCCAGGCGGCGAGGAAGCCTCACTTGAGTTTGGTTTCCTTGTACATCACGTGCTTGCGAGCCTTGGGATCGAACTTCATGATCTCCATCTTTTCAGGCTTGGTGCGCTTGTTCTTCGTGGTCGTGTAGAAATGACCGGTGCCGGCAGTGGATTCCAGCTTGATCTTGTCGCGTCCGCCCTTGGCCATGACGTCTTTCCTTCCTGTCTATGCCGGCTGAGCCGGATTGCATTGTTCCGGCGTGGCCGGAAATCTCAGATCTTTTCGCCGCGTGCGCGAATTTCGGCGAGCACGGTTTCGATGCCCTTCTTGTCGATCGTGCGCAGACCCTTGGTGCTGACGCGCAGGCTGACAAAACGGCCTTCGGACTCCAGCCAGAAACGGCGTTGCTGGAGATTGGGCAGGAAGCGGCGCTTGGTCTTGTTGTTAGCGTGGGAAACGTTGTTACCCACCATCGGCGACTTCCCGGTAACTTGGCAAACGCGGGACATGTTTCGAGCTCCAGAATCGGAAAAGCTCGCGATTATAGAGTACGTATCAGGTTTTGTTCAAGTTCTTCAAAGAATTCCGCGCTCGGCAAACGAGCAGGTCGCGCCGCTGCCGATGATGACATGGTCGAGTACGCGCACGTCGACCAGCGCCAGGGACTGCTTCAGCGATTGCGTCAGGAGGTCGTCCGCGCGGGACGGTTCCGCCACGCCGGACGGGTGATTGTGGGCGAGGATGACGGCCGCCGCATTGTGCGCCAGTGCCAGTTTCACAACTTCGCGCGGATACACGCTGGTCTGCGTCAGCGTGCCGCGGAACAGTTCGACCGCCTGCAGCAGCCGGTTCTGCGCATCGAGCAGCAGCACCATGAACACTTCGTGCGCCAGACCACTCAGGCGCAGCTTGAGCCAGTCGCGTACCGCCTGCGGTGAGGTCAGTGCGTCGCGCTCCTTCAATTGCTCACCCAGTGCGCGGCGTGCCAGTTCGAAGCTTGCTTTCAGCTGTACCGCCTTGGCTGTCCCCATCCCCTTGACCCGGCACAGTTCGCCGATGCTGGCGCTGGCCATGCAGGTCACGCTGTCGTCGAAATGCGCCAGCAGGTCACGCGCAAGATCGACCGCCGATTTCCCGCTGACGCCGACGCGCAGGAAGATGGCCAGCAGTTCGGCCGACGACAGCGCTTCGGCGCCCTGCAGCAGCAGTCGCTCGCGCGGCCGCTGTTCCGCGCTCCAGTCCTTGATCGCCATCGCGTTACAATCCGGTGTCGACTCGGTGCAGGATACTACATTGTCATGAACGCAAGGGCGGAACTGTCCGGGCGCACCATCGTGCTGGCCGTCACCGGCGGCGTGGCCGCCTACAAGTCGGCCGAACTGGCGCGCTTGCTGATCAAGGACGGCGCGCGCGTGCGGGTCGTGATGACGGAGGCGGCGAGTCACTTCATTGGCGCGGCTACCTACCAGGCGATCACCGGCGAGCCCGTGTGGTCGGACCTGTGGGACGCGCGCATGGCCAATGGCATGGCGCACATCGATCTCACGCGCGACGCGCAGTTGCTGCTGATCGCGCCGGCTACGGCCGATTGCATCGCGAAACTGGCGCAGGGCCGCGCGGACGACCTGCTCAGCACGCTGTGCCTGGCGCGTGACGCAGCGTGTGCGCTGATGATCGCCCCAGCGATGAACCGGCAGATGTGGGAACACCCGGCGACCGTTCGCAATATGAATACGCTGCGTGGCGATGGCGCCATTGTCGTCGGGCCGGCGGCGGGCGAGCAGGCCTGCGGTGAGGTCGGCCTCGGCCGCATGGTCGAGCCGGCCGAATTGCTCGATGCGGTGCTCGCCCATTTCACGCCGAAGGCGATGGCCGGCCGGCGTGTGCTGATCACGGCCGGACCGACGGCCGAGGCTATCGATCCGGTGCGCGTCGTCACCAATCTGAGCTCGGGGCGCATGGGCTACGCGCTGGCGTGCGCGGCGGCGAGGGCAGGCGCGGACGTGACGCTGATCAGCGGACCGACCGGGCTGGCCAAACCTTTCGGTGTCGAGCGCGTCGATGTGAGCAGCGCGCTGTCCATGCACGAGGCCGTGCTGTCACGCTACGCCGCCTGCGATGTATTCATTGCGGTCGCCGCGGTCGCGGACTACCGGCCGGCGGCACCCAGCGAGCGCAAGATAAAGAAGAGCGCCGAGACGCTGTCGATCGACATGGTGCGCAATCCGGACATCCTGGCCGACGTGGCAGCGCGCGCCGATGCACCGTTCTGCGTCGGCTTCGCGGCCGAGAGCCATGACCTCGACACCTATGCTCAAGCCAAGCGGGCGGCCAAGAAGCTGCCACTGGTCGTCGGTAATCTGGTGGCCGACGGCCTGGGTGGCGAGGACAATGCGGTCGTGCTCTACGACGCCGAAGGTCGCCATCCTCTTGCGCGAGCGCCCAAGCCGGTCATTGCGCGCGCCATCCTCGAACACATTTCCCGATTGCTGAAAGACTGAAGATGTCCACTCTCGATTACAAGATTCTCGATGAGCGGCTGCGCGAATTGCCGCCGTCCTATGCAACGCCCGGTTCCGCCGGTCTGGACCTGCGCGCCTGCATAGACACGACCACCGTGTTGCGTCCGGGCGAGACGCTGCTGGTGCCCAGCGGCATCGCAATTCATCTGGAAGATCCCGGACTGGCTGCGATGGTGCTGCCGCGCTCCGGTCTCGGCCACAAGCACGGCATCGTGCTGGGCAACCTGGTCGGGCTGATCGACTCCGACTACCAGGGGCAAATTTTTGTATCGCTGTGGAACCGTGGCGCGAGCGAATTTGTCCTCCAACCACTGGAGCGGATCGCGCAACTCGTCGTGGTGCCCGTTGTACAGGTGGCTTTGCGCGAAGTGCTTGATTTTGCTGCATCGCAACGAGGCGCTGGCGGTTTCGGATCGACGGGCGGACGCTGACAAGTTCAGGGGCAACAACCCTTTTTTTAATGGAAGTGCCGCGGTAAGCTTACGAGTTCAGGAAAGCGCCAGCCATAAGCCGACACTTATTCCCGGTCCAACGCAGGTCATGTAATCCTTTTGACCGGAAGATCGTTTTTTTCCACTGCAACACCCACCAATCAATTGAGGAGAGCTGATTGTGATTCGCAAACATCTGGCAACCGTCGTGCTGGCCGCGCTGGCTTCGACCGCGATGGCGCAGGAAGCACCGTACAAGGTTGCCGAGGGCAACAAGGTGGACGCCAAGACCCTGATGGGCTGGAAGACGTGGCGTTCGGCCGCCTGTGAGCGTTGCCATGGCGCGAACCAGGAAGGCATGGTTGGTCCTTCGCTGATCGAAGGTCTGAAGAAATACACGAAGGAAGAGTTCGTCGGCATCGTCGTCGATGGCACTCACGCAGACCGCGGCATGCCCCCGCACCCCTTCCTCAAGGGCGAGAAGATCGACAGCCTGTACGCCTACCTGAAGGGTCGCTCGGACGGCAAGATCGCCCCGGGCAAGGTCACCCCGATGGAGTAATCCCGGTCCGGACGATCGCTGGTCGTCCTGCCCGATGAGAGCCCGCCGCAGAGCGGGCTTTTTTTCGTCCGTCGTGTCGGCGGCGTCGGACGAGACGATGCGACGAAGGTCTTCCACAACGAAAAACGGCGCCCTTTTGGGGCGCCGTCCGTGATGCTGCAAGGGGTAGGCTTACTCCATGCGTTCGTAAGCCGGCAGCGTCAGAAAGTCTTCCAGTTCGGTGGCCACGCACATGTCGCCGAACAGCTTGGCGGCGGCGGCATAGGTTTCCGTGTAGGCGTCGCCCAGCAGGGCGCGGATCTTGTCCAGTTCCTGCGGGATCAGGCCGCGCACCATGTCGGCGGTCACCTTGCGGCCGTCATCCAGGATGCCCTTCGGGCTGCGGATCCACGACCACACCTGGGCGCGGCTGATTTCGGCGGTCGCCGCATCTTCCATCAGACCGTGGATAGGCACGCAACCATTGCCGTCCATCCATGCACCCAGATACTGGATGCCGACGTTGATGTTGGTGCGCAGACCGGTTTCGCTGATCGGACCTTCCGGACGGAAGTCGAGCAGATCGGCAGCGCCGTAGTTCACGTCGAGCTGCTTCTCGATCTGGTTCGGCTTGTCGCCGAGCACCGACACGAACTCTTCCATCGCTGCCTGCACCAGGCCCGGGTGAGCCACCCAGCCGCCGTCATAGCCATCATTGGCGTCGCGGCGCTTGTCCGAACGGATGCCGGCCATCGCCTTTTCGTTGGCGTCCGGATCGTTCTTGTTCGGAATCAACGCGCTCATGCCGCCGATCGCCGGTGCGCCGCGCTTGTGGCAGGTCTTGATCAGCGACAGTGCGTAAGCGCGCATGAAGGGCACGGTCATCGTGATCTTGCTGCGATCGGCCAGGCAAAAATCGCGATCGTTACGGAGCACCTTGATGCAGGAGAAGATGTAATCCCAGCGGCCCGCGTTAAGGCCCGCGCTGTGATCGCGCAGTTCGTAAAGGATTTCTTCCATCTCGAACGCGGCGTGCAGCGTTTCCACCAGCACGGTGGCCTTGATCGTGCCGCGCGGGATGCCGAGCATCTCCTGGGCGGCGACGAACACGTCGTTCCACAGGCGGGCTTCGCGGTGGCTCTGCAGCTTGGGCAGATAGAAGTAGGGGCCGGCGCCGCGAGCGAGCAGTTCCTTGGCGTTGTGATAGAAGTACAGCCAGAAGTCGAACAGACCACCGGACACGCGCTGACCGTCGACGGTCACGTGCTTTTCGTCGAGGTGCCAGCCGCGCGGGCGCACCTGCAGCACGGCAACCTTGTCGTTCAGCTTGTAGGTCTTACCCTTGTACTCGACGCTGATCGTGCCGCGCACGGCGTCACGCAGGTTGATCTGGCCTTGCACCTGGTTGTCCCAGGTCGGCGAGTTCGAATCCTCGAAATCGCTCATGTAGCTGTCGGCACCGGCGTTCAGCGCATTGATGATCATCTTGCGCTCGGTCGGGCCGGTGATTTCGATGCGGCGGCATTCCAATGCCTTCGGCAGCGGCGCGATCTTCCAGTCGCCTTCGCGCACGTGCAGCGTATCGGCCAGGAAATCGACCGGCTTGCCGGCGTCGATCTCGGCCGCGCGGGTCACCCGCGCGGCGAGCAGTTCGCGGCGACGCGGTTCGAACTGACGGTGCAGCTGGGCAAGCAGCGACAGCGCTTCGAAGGTCAGGATGGTCTGGTATTCGGCGCTGACCGGAGCGGCGATGCTCACACCGGCGGGCAGATCCATGGCCCGGTTCAGCTTGTCTGCAGATTCAGCGATAGTCATGTGCGTGCGCTCCGATAACGGTTCGAGAGCCGGTATGACGTGAGCGTTCTTGCTCCGTGCTCCGGACAGGTTGGCCGTCCCTCACACCCGATCGGCGGCGGTGGTGCCGTCGTCGGGCGGGTGTGCCGCAGCGGGCGGGTTGCGCACGGTGCGGACGGGAGGACCGGGGTCTAACGTCCGATGCATCAGACCAGGTTGTGCCCGGCATGAATTGCTGCATCTGCACAAATACTAGACTTTCCTTATGCATCCGTTAAGCTTTCCTTAAGTACATTTATCTTTTACTTTTAGTACAAAATGGATCGCTTCAAGGAGATAGAGTCCTTCGTTTCGGTTGCGGCGCATGGCAGTCTTTCGGCCGTTGCGAAACTCGAAGGCGTGCAGCCGGCCGTGATCGGGCGGCGCATGGATGCGCTGGAAGAGAGGCTGGGCGTCAAATTGATGCTACGCACTACGCGCAAGCTGACGCTGACGCACGAAGGCAGTGCCTATCTGGAGGATTGCCAGCGCATTCTCAACGAGCTGGCGAGTGCCGATGCTGCAGTGACCGCCGGCGGCGCGAGGGCCACCGGTCTGTTGCGCGTCAGCGCACCGGCCGGCTTCGGCCGGCGCCACGTGGCGCCACTGGTGAAGCGCTTCATGGCGCTGAATCCCGAGGTCAAGATTTCGCTTGATCTGACCGACCGCATGGTCGACCTGGTGAACGAGAACGTCGACTGCGCGGTGCGCATCGGCAGCCTGCCTGATTCCAGCATGATCAGTATCAAATTGGGCGAGACGCGACGCGTCGTCGTCGCCAGCCCGGATTACCTCGCCCGTTTCGGCAAACCCGGGCATCCGTATGACCTGCTGCAGCACCGTTGCCTCGGCCTCGGGCCGAATCGCTCGCAGGCCCGTGGCTGGAGTTTCATGGCGCACGGCGAGCCGATCACGCTGCGCATCACCCATCTGGTCGAATGCAACGACGGTGCCGTGCTGCGCGACTGGGCACTGAGTGGGCTCGGGCTGGCCTGGCGCTCGTACTGGGAAGTGCGTGAGGACCTGGCGAACGGAGCGCTGGTCGAAGTGCTCGGCGATTTCGCGGCGCCGCCCATGGGCATCTATGCGCTGTTTCCGCAGCGTCGCCATCTGCCCTTGCGGGTGCGGCTCTTCGTCGATCTGCTGAAGCTCACATACGGCGATCTGGCGTACTGGGAATCCGGCGGCACTTTCATTCCCGATCTGCCGCAGCCGGCGGAGGACTAAGAAAAAGGAAACAAAAAGGCCGCCCGGCGAGAGCCGGGCGGCCTTTTCAGTTCAGCAGACCCGCTGTTGCGGGCCCGGTCCATCTCAGTGGAACTGCTCTTCTTCGGTCGAACCGGTCAGCGCGGTCACCGACGAAGTGCCACCCTGGATGGTGGTGGTCACGTCGTCGAAGTAGCCGGTGCCGACTTCCTGCTGGTGCGACACGAAGGTGTAGCCGCGGTCGCGGGCCGCGAATTCCGGCTCCTGAACCTTTTCCACGTAGGCGGACATGCCGCGGGCCACGTAGTCCTGGGCCAGATCGAACATGTGGTACCACATGTTGTGGATGCCGGCGAGAGTGATGAACTGGTACTTGTAACCCATCGCGCCCAGCTCGCGCTGGAACTTGGCGATGGTCGCGTCGTCGAGGTTCTTCTTCCAGTTGAACGACGGCGAGCAGTTGTAGGCCAGCATCTTGCCCGGGAACTTGGCGTGGATCGCGTCGGCGAAGGCCTTGGCGAAAGCCAGGTCCGGCGTGCCGGTTTCGCACCAGATCAGGTCGGCGTACGGGGCGTAGGCCAGACCGCGCGAGATGGCTTGCTCCAGACCCTTCTTGGTCTTGTAGAAGCCTTCGGCGGTGCGCTCGCCGGTGACGAAGGGCTTGTCGATCGGATCGCAGTCGCTGGTCAGCAGGTCGGCGGCTTCAGCGTCGGTACGGGCCAGAATCAGGGTCGGGACGCCGTAGACGTCGGCGGCCAGACGGGCGGCGATCAGCTTCTGCACGGCTTCCTGGGTCGGCACGAGCACCTTGCCACCCATGTGACCGCACTTCTTCACGGAGGCCAGCTGGTCTTCGAAGTGCACGCCGGCGGCGCCCGCGCGGATCATCGCCTTCATCAGTTCGTGGGCGTTCAGCACGCCGCCGAAACCGGCTTCTGCGTCCGCCACGATCGGGGCGAAATAGTCGATGTAGCCCTTGTCGCCAGCGTAAACACCCTTGGCGTGCTGGATTTCGTCAGCGCGCTTGAAGCTGTTGTTGATGCGGCTCACGACGGTCGGAACCGAGTCAACCGGGTACAGCGACTGGTCCGGGTACATCGCTTCGTACGAGTTGTTGTCGGCAGCGACTTGCCAGCCCGACAGGTAGATCGCCTTGACGCCGGCCTTCACCTGCTGCATGGCCTGACCGCCGGTCAGCGCGCCGAGGCAGTTGATGAACGGCTCGTTGTTGACCAGATCCCACAGCTTTTCCGCACCGCGGCGGGCCAGCGTGTACTCGACCGGGAAGGAGCCGCGCAGGCGATAGACATCCTCGGCGGTGTAGCCGCGCTTGATGCCCTTCCAGCGGGGGTTTTCGTCCCAATCCTTCTGAATCTTGGCGATTTCCTGTTCTTTCGTGCTCATTGCATGTCCTCGAAGAAAAAAACAACCCGAACAGGCAGCCTGCGCCACCCGTAAGCCCTGACTTTGAAATGCTTCCTGAAACGGTGCTGACACCCATGCCGGACCGTGCGGTCCGGGCATCCTTCGGCCGATGAACCGATGCGGGCCGATCCACGAAACCCGCGAGGGCCTGTCGCAGCGGTTGGCAGCAAGCAGACCGGGCGCCCGGGAAGCCGACCGATGAATGGAACCGGGCGGCTATCGTGACGGGCTCAAGTATAAAGAGGCTTTGGCAAAGCAACAAGAGGTCTTGTATAAGACATAAGAAGTCGTGTTTTTAAATAAAACAAAGACTTGTCTTGTCTGCTCTGTTGCATGTGTGAAAAAGTGCAGAAAAATCTGCAGAAACTTGTGCGCTGCGAAAGGCGCCGCCGACACCGGGTCGCGAGTGCCGGCCGAACGCACACTCAGATCAGCGGCCGCGGGCAGACAATGACGCCATCGGCGTCGGCATAAAGGTACTGGCCGGGGACGAAGTCGATGCCGCCGAAGCTGACGGTGAGGTCGGCCTGACCTTCATTGCGCTTGACCGTCTTCAGCGGATGGGTGCCGAGCGCGCAGACACCGATATCCATCTCGCCGATCGCCGCGGAGTCGCGGATGCAGCCGTAGACGACGATGCCAGCCCAGCCGTTCTTCACCGCCAGGGCGGCGATCTGGTCGCCGACCAGCGCGCGGCGCATCGAACCGCCCCCATCGACCACCAGCACGCGGCCGTTGCCCGTCGCTTCAAGTGCCTTGCGAACCAGACCGTTGTCCTCGAACAGCTTCAGTGTCGTGATCTGGCCACCGAAGGCGGCACGGCCGCCGTAGCTGCGGAACATCGGTGCGCAGATGCGCAGTTCGCTTTCGAATTGGTCACACAGGTCGGCGGTGTGGATGTCCATGAGTCGTCCTTTCTGTTCGGGAGGCGTGACAGACAAAAAAAGAGGCGGCCATTATGGCCGCCTCGGTCGGAACGGTGATGCCTTATCAGGCGGGTGTTGCGAGTTCTTCCTCGTCGAACACCAGTTTCACCTTCTTGTCGCCGTCGAGGTCGATGGTCACCTTGCCGCCGCTGGTCAGGCGACCGAACAGCAGTTCGTCTGCCAACGCGGAGCGGATGGTGTCCTGGATCAGGCGTGCCATCGGACGCGCGCCCATCAGCGGATCGAAGCCCGCTTCGGCCAGCCAGCTGCGCAGCTCTTCCGAGAACTGCACGTCGACCTTCTTCTCCTGCAACTGACCTTCCAGTTGCATCAGGAACTTGTCGACCACGCGCAGGATGATTTCGCGGTCCAGCGGCTTGAACGAAATAATTGCGTCCAGACGGTTGCGGAACTCCGGCGTGAACAGGCGCTTGATGTCGGCCATCTCGTCGCCCGGCTGGCGTTCCGTCGTGAAGCCGATGACGGATTTCTGCAGCGTCTCCTGGCCGGCGTTGGTCGTCATGATGATGACCACATTACGGAAATCGGCCTGACGACCATTGTTGTCGGTCAGCGTGCCGTGGTCCATCACCTGCAGCAGGATGTTGAAGATGTCCGGGTGCGCTTTCTCGATTTCGTCGAGCAGCAGCACAGAGTGCGGCTTCTTGGTCACTGCCTCGGTCAGCAGGCCACCCTGATCGAAGCCGACATAGCCCGGAGGTGCGCCAATCAGGCGGCTGACCGCATGACGCTCCATGTACTCGGACATGTCGAAGCGGATCAGTTCGATGCCCATGCAGTAGGCAAGCTGACGAGCGACTTCGGTCTTGCCAACGCCGGTCGGGCCGCTGAACAGGAAGGAGCCGATCGGCTTGTTCGGATTGCCGAGACCGGAGCGCGACATCTTGATCGCGGTGGCCAGCGCATCGATCGCGTTGTCCTGACCGAACACCATGTTCTTCAGGTCGCGGTCGAGATTGCGCAGCGCCGACCGGTCGTCGTTCGACACATGCTGCGACGGCACGCGCGCGATCTTGGCAACGATTTCCTCGATCTCGGTCTTGCCGATCACCTTCTTCTGCTTCGATTTCGGCAGTACGCGTTGCGCCGCCCCGGCTTCGTCGATCACGTCGATCGCCTTGTCCGGCAGGTGACGGTCGTTGATGTAGCGCGCCGACAGTTCGGCCGCTGACGACAACGCGGTCGACGAGTACTTGACGCCGTGATGCTGTTCGAAACGCGACTTCAGTCCCTTGAGGATGGACACGGTCTCCTCGACGCTGGGCTCGGTCACGTCAATCTTCTGGAAGCGGCGTGACAGCGCGTGGTCCTTCTCGAACACACCGCGATATTCGGTGTAAGTGGTCGCGCCGATGCACTTCAGCTGACCCGACGACAGCGCCGGCTTCAACAGGTTGGACGCGTCGAGCGTTCCGCCCGAGGCGGCCCCCGCGCCGATCAGCGTATGGATTTCGTCGATGAACAGAATGGCGTTCGGATTGTCGAGCAGCTGCTTCAGCACCGACTTAAGACGCTGTTCGAAATCGCCGCGGTACTTGGTGCCGGCGAGCAGGGCGCCCATGTCCAGCGCGTAGATGGTCGCGTCGGCGAGGATGTCCGGCACCCGGCCCTCGATGATGCGGCGTGCGAGCCCTTCGGCAATCGCGGTCTTGCCGACGCCGGCTTCGCCCACCAGCAGCGGATTGTTCTTGCGCCGACGGCACAGCGTCTGGATCACGCGCTCGAGTTCGTGGTCGCGACCGATCAGCGGATCGATCTTGCCCATCAGCGCCTGTGCGTTCAGGTTCTGCGTGAAGCTGTCGAGTGCGCCGCCCGCCTGGCCGCCTTCCTGTTCCTGCTCGCCCTGTTCCGACTCGGGCTTCGCCGCGGCGGCCGGTTGGGCCGCCTTGGTGATGCCGTGCGAAATGAAGTTCACGATGTCCAGGCGCGTGACGCCCTGGCGCTGCAGGAAATACACCGCGTGCGAATCCTTCTCGCCGAAGATGGCGACCAGCACATTGGCACCGGTCACTTCCTTCTTGCCCGAGGACTGCACGTGCAGGATGGCGCGCTGGATTACGCGCTGGAAGCCGAGTGTCGGCTGGGTGTCGATTTCCTCGCTGCCATCGACCACCGGCGTGTGCTCGTTGATGAAGGCCGACAGTTCCTTGCGCAGCTCATCGATGTTCACTGCGCAGGCACGAAGCACTTCCGCTGCCGAAGGATTGTCGAGCAGGGCGAGCAGCAGGTGCTCGACAGTGATGAATTCATGGCGCTTCTGTCTCGCTTCGACAAAGGCCATGTGAAGGCTGACTTCCAACTCCTGCGCGATCATTTCAATTTTCCTCCATCACGCACGCCAGCGGATGCTGATGCTGGCGCGCAAAGGTACACACCTGTTCCACTTTCGATGCTGCAACGTCCTTGGGGTAGATGCCGCATACGCCGGCCCCCTCCGTATGTACCTTGAGCATGACGCGCGTGGCCTGTTCCCGGTTCATGCCGAAAAACTTCTGAAGGACTCCAACCACGAAGTCCATCGGGGTGTAATCGTCATTCAGCACCATGACCTTGAACAGAGGTGGGGGCTTGACCCGTGTCTTTTCAAGCTCGAGGAGTGAATCGTCCTGCCTGCGTGTAACCATGGTCCCATTCTAATCACAAACATCGGGTGTGCAACACGAGAAGCTGTGTCGCTTTTCCGCTGTTTCTCGTCATTGCGCGCCACCTGTTCACGTCTTTGGACAACGCGTTCCGGCAAGCGTGCGCTGACAGCTTTCGACGCTTCGATGAACGCTGTCCAAGATGGCCGGAAAATCGTCGCAAAAGTCTGCCGTGGTGCAGCATGGAAACGTGTTGACCGCCTGCTTCATCTGGGCTAAAAGCCGTTCTGTGTTTGGTTCAAGCTCTCGAGTGGTCGCAGTCCTAGACCGTTGTCGAGTTCCGGCGCGGTCGGTAGTTCCCGGGGTCAGAACATCAGAACTTGAAGTACAAACATGTACGGGAGCTTCGGCTCATTTGAGAGGTTGAGAGGATAAGATCAATGGCAACTGGTACTGTTAAGTGGTTCAACGATTCCAAGGGTTACGGCTTCATCACGCCGGATGATGGCAGCGAAGATCTGTTCGCTCATTTCTCGGCGATCCAGATGGGTGGTTTCAAGACCCTGAAGGAAGGCCAGAAGGTGACGTTCGACGTGACCCAGGGACCCAAGGGCAAGCAGGCCGCGAACATCCAGGCTGCTTGATCCGGTCCTGAGGATTCGGAAAGCAAAAAACCCGGCGCAAGCCGGGTTTTTTGTTTCTGCAGCTGGGCGTCCTGCGACGCCCGCTGTCACCGTTACATGCGGGCGATCATGGCGCGCCCGAATTCCGAGCACGACACTTCGTTCGCACCGTCCATCAGGCGGGCAAAGTCGTAGGTGACCTGCTTATCGCCGATGGCGCGCTCCATCGACGCGATGATGAGGTCGGCCGCTTCCAGCCAGCCCATGTGACGCAGCATCATTTCGGCCGACAGGATGAGCGATCCCGGATTCACCTTGTCCAGGCCGGCGTACTTCGGTGCCGTGCCGTGGGTGGCTTCGAACACTGCATAGGCGTCCGAAATGTTGGCGCCCGGGGCGATGCCGATGCCGCCGACCTGTGCCGCCAGCGCGTCGGAGATGTAGTCGCCGTTCAGGTTCAGCGTGGCGATCACGTCGTAGTCGGCCGGCCGCAGCAGGATCTGCTGCAGGAAGGCGTCGGCGATGGCGTCCTTGACGATGATGTCGCGGCCGGTGTTCGGGTTCTTGAACTTGCACCACGGTCCGCCGTCGATCGGCTCGGCGCCGAACTCGTTCTGCGCCAGCGCGTAGCCGAAGTCGCGGAAGCCGCCTTCGGTGAACTTCATGATGTTGCCCTTGTGCACCAGCGTGACCGACTTGCGATCATTGTCGACGGCGTACTGCAGTGCCTTGCGAATCAGGCGCTCCGAGCCTTCGCGCGACACCGGCTTGATGCCGATGGCGGAGGTCTCGGGGAAGCGGATCTTCTTGACGCCCATTTCGTCGCGCAGGAACTTGATCACCTTGCGCGCATTGTCCGATTCCGCCTGCCATTCGATGCCGGCGTAGATGTCTTCGGTGTTCTCGCGGAAGATGACCATGTCGATCAGGTCCGGCTGCTTGACCGGGCTGGGCACGCCCTTGAAGTAACGCACCGGGCGCAGGCAGACGTAGAGGTCAAGCTCCTGGCGCAGCGCCACGTTCAGCGAACGGATGCCGCCGCCGACCGGCGTCGTCATCGGGCCTTTGATCGAAACGACGTATTCCTTCAACGCGGCCAGCGTGTCTTCCGGCAGCCAGACGTCCGGGCCGTACATGCGGGTGGCCTTCTCGCCGGCGTAGACCTCCATCCAGGTGATCTTGCGCTTGCCGCCGTAGGCCTTGGCCACGGCTGCATCGACGACGTCCTTCATTACCGGCGTGATGTCCACGCCGATGCCATCGCCTTCGATGAAGGGGATGATGGGATTGTCCGGCATCGGCTGGCCGGCAACGATTTTTGTCCCCTCGGCGGGAATCTTGATGTGAGTGGTACTCATGCCATCCAGCTCCTTGGTGTGTTGTCTGGTTATTGGCCCTGTGACGGTGTTGCCGCCGGCGGGCTTCCGCGATTATCCCCCAATCAAGAAATGATGCGACATTCCTGTCGGCTGCGTGTTCCGCACCGCGGCGTGCGCGCGCCCATTAGAATCCCGCGCTTGACGATACGAGCGGACTTGCCATGAATCTTCCTGCCGGGCAGAACCAGGTTGCGCTGGCCATCGCACAGGCGCTGATTGACGGCTTCGACAAGCACTACACGCTGTTCCGTGCTGTCAGCGGTACGGCCAAGCAACGGTTCGAACAGGCGGACTGGCCGGGGCAGCAGCGCTGCATCCGCGAGCGCATCCAGTATTACGACGACCGTGTGCGCGAGTGTGTGGACCGGCTGCACAACGAGTTCCACGCCGACTCGCTGGACGACAACACCTGGCAGCAGGTGAAGCTGCTCTACATCGGCCTGCTGGTGAACCATCGGCAACCGGAGCTGGCCGAAACCTTCTTCAATTCGGTCACGACGAAGATCCTGCATCGCAAGTACTTCCACAACGACTTCATCTTCGTGCGTCCGGCCATCTCGACCGAACTGATCGAGAGTTCTCCGCCGACCTGGCGCAGTTACTACCCGAACCAGACCGGTCTGCGCGCCGCGGTGAAGCAGATCTTCATCGACTTCGACTGGCAGCGTCATTTCACTGATCTGGACCGCGACGTGGACTACATCATGCGCGCGGCGCTTGAACATGTCGGCGGCGACTGGCCGGCGCGCGAGGCCAACCTGCAGATACAGGTGCTGAACTCGGCCTATTACCGGAACAAGGCCGCCTATGTGATCGGCAAGGCGATCAACGGTCACCTCGAGTATCCGTTCATGGTCAGCGTGCTGCACGACCGCAAGGGCGGGCTCTTCCTCGACACCATCCTGCTGGAGCCCTGGCGCGTCAGCGTCATGTTCTCGCTGTCGCGCGCCTACTTCATGGCCGACATGCAGGTGCCTTCGGCGAACGTGCATTTCCTGCGCACACTGATGCCGAAGAAGCCGCGCTCCGAGCTCTACACGATGCTCGGGCTGGGCAAGCAGGGGAAGACCATGTTCTTCCGCGACCTGATCAACCATCTGCGTCACTCGAACGACAACTTCGTCGAGGCGCCCGGCATTCGCGGTCTGGTCATGCTGGTTTTCATGCTTCCGTCCTATCCTTATGTGTTCAAGATCATCAAGGACAAGTTCGGCAGTTCGAAGGACACCGACCGCGCGACGGTGAAGAAGAAGTTCCTGATGGTGAAGCAGGTGGACCGTGTCGGCCGCATGGCCGACACCATCGAGTACTCGGACATCGCGCTGCCGGCCCACCGCTTCTCGCCCGAACTGCTGGAACAGCTGGACCAGCTGGCCCCGTCGATGATAGAGCGCGATGGCGACACGCTGGTCATCCGCCACTGCTACATCGAACGACGGATGATTCCGCTCAACATCTTTCTGGAAACGGCGAACGAGGAGCAGATCGACCACGCGGTGTACGAGTACGGCAACGCGATCCGCGAACTGGCGGTCGCCAACATCTTCCCGGGCGATCTGCTGTGGAAGAACTTCGGCGTCACCCGCTACGGACGCGTCGTGTTCTACGACTACGACGAGATCGAGTTCCTGACCGACTGCAATTTCCGCCGTATCCCGCCGGCGCCCAGCCCGGAGTACGAAATGTCCGGCGAGGTGTGGTACTCGGTGCAGCGCAACGACATCTTCCCCGAGGAATTCGCCACCTTCCTGCTGTCGACGCCCAAGGTGCGAGCGGCCTTCCTGAAGTATCACCGCGATCTGCTGGACGTGAAGTTCTGGCAGGAGACGCAGCAGCGCATCCGCGAAGGCCACATCCAGGACTTCTTCCCCTACCCGGAGGAACTGCGCTTCGCACGTCGCTTCGGCCACCTGCAGGGGCAGCCGGTGGCCAGTGCGTGAGCCGTCTGATCCTGCTGAACAAGCCCTATGGCGTGATCTGCCAGTTTTCGCCGGATGGCATGCATCCGACGCTGGCCGACCACGTAGACGTGCCCGGAGTCTATCCGGCGGGCCGCCTCGACACCGACAGCGAAGGCCTGCTGCTGCTGACCGACGACGGCGCGCTGCAGCACCGCATCAGCGATCCGAAGCACAAGCTGGTCAAGCGTTACAGGGTGCAGGTCGAGCGTGAGCCAGACGAGGCAGCACTGGAACGGATGCGCGGCGGCCTGCAGTTGAAGGACGGCCCGACCCGGCCTTGCTCGGTCGAGCGCATCGCCGAGCCGGCCGATCTGTGGCCACGTAATCCACCGGTGCGCCATCGGCTGTCAGTGCCGACCTGCTGGCTGGAGATCGGCATCAGCGAGGGCCGCAACCGGCAGGTGCGGCGGATGACGGCAGCCATCGGCCACCCGACGTTGCGCCTGATACGCGTCGCCATCGGTCCGTGGCAACTCGGTTCGCTGCAGCCAGGTCAATGGCGGGATGCTGAGGCAGATCTGCTTGCTCAGCGACTTGCGCGCGCATGAGGCCCGTTCAGGGCATCCGCTGCGGGCTGACATCGATCAAGAAGTCGTCGGCGTGCATCATTCATCATTCACCATCGGGATGTTCTGCCTGTCATGAAGAAATCGCTACTCTGCAGCCTGCTCGCGCTGAGCGCACTGAGTGCCTGCGCCGACATGCCCACGCTCGAGCTCGGTGTGGGCATGTACCGCC
The DNA here is from genome assembly GCF_059552495.1 of Methyloversatilis sp. S146-33. Next base: position 63,513 of record NZ_JCANOT010000012.1, on the reverse strand, counting down.
TCAAGGCCGAAGTCGCGCACACCAACGCCGCGCGCATGACTGGCCTGATGCACCGGACCGAGATGCCGTCGGATGCCGGCATGCTCTTCGTGTTCACCCGGGCGGCCAAGCACTGCATGTGGATGCGCAACACCTTGATTCCGCTCAGCGTTGCCTTCATCGATGACAAGGGCCACATCATCAACATTGCGGACATGCAGCCGCAGACCGAAACATCGCATTGCGCCGAGCGTCCGGCGCGCTATGCGCTGGAAACCAATATCGGCTGGTTTGCCGCGCGGAAGCTCCAGGCCGGCACCCGCATCGCCGGAATCGAACGCGCGCCCGCGCCGGAATGAGGAGAGGAGACACCATGGACCCGATACATCACCGCATCGACTACACCAGCGGTTCGCTCGACGAGACTGAAGCGGCCGACAATCCGCTCGACCAGTTCCGCTTCTGGTTTGCCGAAGCCGGCCGTGTGGTCGAGCGCGACCCGAACGCGATGACGCTGGCCACGGTCGGAGCAGACGGGCGGCCCAGTGCGCGCATCGTGCTGCTGCGCGGCTATGGCGAGGACGGCTTCGTGTTCTTCACCAATTACGACAGTCGCAAGGGCGCCGAACTGGAGGCCAATCCGCACGCCAGTCTGCTGCTGTTCTGGGCGGCGCTGGAGCGGCAAATCCGGATCGAGGGCACGGTGAGCAAGGTGAGCGCGGAAGAGTCTGACGCCTACTACTCGCTGCGCCCGGTGGGCAACCGGCTGGGGGCTTGGGCGTCGCCGCAGAGTAGGGAAATTCCCAGTCGCGAATCGCTGGTCAGGCGCGTGCGCGAGTTCGAGGAGCGCTTCGGCTCGACGCCGCCCCGCCCGGAGAACTGGGGCGGCTACCGGCTGCATCCGGATGCGATCGAATTCTGGCAAGGGCGCAGCGACCGCCTGCACGACCGTCTGCTCTATCGCCGCCAGGGCGCCGACTGGACGCGAGTCCGGCTGGCACCCTGAAACACGGCTTCAATCGGGCAGCCCCAGTTCCTGGGCCAATCTGCGGGCGGTGCGCGGGTCGTACTGCCCGATGCGCCGGTACTCGGCGAGCAGGCCTTCTTCGTCACCGACGGCCCGGCAGGCCTGACACAGCGCGTAGCTCGCGCTGCCGTTGAAGGGTTGCAGCTCGACCGCCCGTCTTAACGCGACGATCGCCTCCTGCGGTCGACCCAGTTCGCTCAGCAGCAGGCCGCAGCCATACCAGGCTTGATCGAGAGCGGGGCGCAGGCGCACTGCGGCTGTCATCTGCGCCAGCGCGTGCTCGAATTCGCCCCGGCGATGCAGCAGGAAGCCGAAGTTGTAGCGGCTGACGGCGTCGTCCGGTGCCAGTTCCACCGACCGTTCGAATGCGAGCAGGGCCTCGTCGCTCCGGCTCTCGTCCTGCTGGCAGAGGAAACCGATCATGCGCCAGGCGGGTACATGCGCCGGATCGACCGAGGTGCAGCGGCGAAAGGCGGCAACGGCCCGTTCGTTCTGCCGCAGGAGGGCCCACAGCTGACCGGCGGCATAATTGATCGCTGGCCCCAGCGCTGCGCTCATGCGTCCGGGTGATCGAGCGCCTCGAACAGGCCGCGGGTCGACGCGTCGGCATCCGGCGGCAGTCGGCCCGACGCCAGCGCGCGCGCCATCTGCTTGCCGTACTCGACACCGTACTGATCGAAGCTGTTGATGCCGAGCAGCCAGCCTTGCACGAACACCTTGTGCTCGTACAGCGCGATCAGCTGCCCCAGCGTGCGTGGCGTCAGCTCCGGCATCAGCAGCGTGGTGCTCGGCTGGTTGCCGGGGCAGGCGACGTGCGGCGCGAGCCGGGTGGCCTCCTGCTCGGACAGACCGCTGCGTTTCAGTTCATCCATCGCCTCGTCGCGCGTCTTGCCGCGCATCAGCGCGGCGCTCTGCGCCAGCGCATTGAGCTGAACCATGCGGCTGCGCTCGTCGCGCGCCACGCGCGGCACGATGAAGTGCATCGGCATCATCCGCGTGCCCTGGTAGAGCTGCTGGTGGTAAGCGTGCTGGCCGACGATGCCGGAGCCGCCCCACACCACGGGGGAGGTCGGCGCCCGGCTCAGTTCGCCGGTCGAGGTGCAGCGCTTGCCATTACTCTCCATTTCGAGCTGCTGCAGGTAGGACGGCAGACTGCGCAGCAGGTGGCTGTAAGGCAGCACCGCGAGCGTTTCCAGACCCATGCCGCTGGCGTTCCAGAAGTCGATCAGGCCGAACAGCACCGGCAGGTTGGCATTCATCGGCGCGCGCGTGAAGTGCTCGTCCATGTCGCGTGCGCCGTCGAGCATTTCGCCGAAGGCCTGCATGCCGATGGCGCAGGCCAGCGGCAGCGAGATCGACGACCAGACGGAATAGCGTCCGCCGACCCATTCCGGCAGGAAGAGGCAGCGCTGCGCCGGCACGCCCAGTTCCTGGGCAGCCGCCGGGCGGTTGGTGACGGCGAACAGGTGCTGGCCGACGCCGGCCGTGCCCAGACCGTCGGCCAGCCATTTCATCGCGACCTGCGCGTTGGCCAGCGTTTCCTGCGTGGTGAAGCTTTTCGACGAAATGATGAAGGCGGTGTGCGCCGGTTTGCAGTCGCGCAGTGCGAGGTCGAGGGCGGCCGGATCGAGGTTGGCGACGAACTTGACCACCGGACCGTTGATCTGCGGCTCGAGCGCCTCCATCGCCAGGCGCGGCCCGAGGTCGGATCCGCCGATGCCCAGGTTGATGATATGGGTAATGGTCTGGCCGGTTGCGCCGAGCAGTTCGCGGTTGCGGATCAGCCGCACCCAGTGCTCGAGCGAAGCGCGGCAATCGCGTACGACGTCGGCGTGCGCGCCGTCGCGGGCGCGCAGCGCCATGTGCAGTGCGGCGCGGCGCTCGGTGAAATTGATCTGGTCGCCGGCCGCCAATGCGCGGATGCCGCGCGGCAGGTCGAGCGCACTGACCAGATCCATCAGCATCGCCATCGTTTCGCCGTCGACGCGCTGCTTCGAGTAGTCGAGCAGCCAGCCGTCGTAACGCAGCGAGAAGCGTGCGAAACGGTCGGGATCCTGCTCGAAGAAGTTGCGCAGGTGTACGCGCGATAGCTGGATCGCCTTTGATCGCAGTGCGGGCCAGGCGGAGGTCTGCATCAACAGGTTCATGTCATCCGGCGCCTCGTGTCACCCTTCGTTTCAGTGTCTTGCGTACAGCAGGAAGCGCTCGTGCCGGTCGCCGGGCCGGCGGCCTTCCCACTTCAGAGTCCAGCGTCCGTCCAGCGACGGCGGCTTGCCGCCCCGGCCATGGTAGGCCAGCAGCAGATCGCATTGCTGCCCCGATCGGCCCGCAACGTTCAGCGGCTTCAGGTCGAGGAAGTAGTAGAACGCCGCGCGCTGGCTGTCCTGCAGGCCGGTGAAGGCAACGCAGCCATGCTGTGCCGGCAGGTGCTCGCCGATCATCCGCGCCACGTCGCGATAGCTGCGACCGTAATCTATCCACGGCAGCCACAGGCTGCTGACGAGAAACCATATCAATACCATGCCGCAGCCCCAGCTGACGGCCCCGCGTGTCGGTGTTCGTGGCGAACGCCACAGCAGCCATATCCATGCGGCACTCATGATGACGGCTGGTGCCAGTGCCAGCAAGGATATCGACATCTCGAAGCCCGGTTCCAGCCGCGCGAAGGTGCGCGCCAGCCTTTCCGGCCAGCCTGTCGTCATGGCGATCCAGCCGAGCCATATGATGAGGCCCAGCAGTGAAAAGGTCATGACACCGAACCAGTCGAGTGCGTTCGCGGCTCCCCGGCGCAGTCGGGGCAGGCCGGCGCTGCCCAGCACGACCAGCGGTGCCAGCAAGGGAAGTGCCCGCTGGTTGCGGGCCGCACCTTCACCGGCGAGTTGCATGAACAGCAGCACGAGCACGATCAGCGGCAGCGTCAGCACCGGCGAGCGCCACTGTTCGCGGCGCTGCCACAGGGCCCAGCCGGCGACCGGCAGCGCCGGCCAGGCGTACCAGGCGAGCACCTTGACCCAGCTGCCGGCGCCGCCAGCAAGGTGTTCGACATCCGGCAGCAGTCGCTGCAGGTCGTTGGCCCAGACGCGGGCGGCCAGCTCGGGGCGTTCCAGCTGCAGTGCGATCAGCCAGCTCGCCGCGAGCACTGTGCCGACCGCCATCGCCAGCGGAAGTGCGCTCATGCGCAGTGCCGAGGTCGCCACCGTGCGCCATACCGGCAGCAGCGGCATGGCGGCGGCGGTCAGCAGCAGCACGGCGGTCAGCCACAGGCCAGTGCCGAGGCCGGAGATGGCCAGCGCGACGATCAGTACGAGCGCGCCCTGGAGCGGTCGTCGCGCGATCAGCGCGAGCGACCACATGCCCAGCCCGAGTGCGGCCAGCAGCGTGGTCGACGATTGCGCGTCATGCAGGTGGGTGACGGCGCCGATGCTGGCGATGCCGATGAGCGGGGCGATGCGCGCCGCAGGTGCGCCGTACAGTTCGCGTGCGGCGCCTGCGCTGCCGAGCAGCCACAGTGCGAGAAAGAAGGCGCTGGCGAGGCGCGCGCCATCGGCGAAACTGATGCCAATCCATCCCGCCGCCTGACCGGTCAGCGAAGCCAGCCAGTGAAACAGCGGAGGGCTGTCCAGCCACAGCTGGCCGGCCAGTTGCGGGATCAGCCATCCGCCCTCGCGGGCGAAACCCAGCGCCACGCCGATGTTCAGCGCGTCATCGCCCTTCCATGGATCGCGACCGAACAGACCGGTGAGCAGATAGACCAGGCACAGCGCGATCACGAATCCGGTTTCGGGTGGGTCGCCGATCAGCGGACGGCGGACCAGGTAGGACTGCGAAGGAAGTGACATCGAAGACGATCAGTGAACAGTGGCCCGGATTCTATGGGGACTCCGCAGCGCGTGGGGCGGGCGACGGTTGATCCGGCAAGTGCAGAAACAAAAAAGGCAGCCAGAGGCTGCCTTTCTGCTGCGGCGCTGGGCTGTAATCAGCTGCGCGGCACGTTTGCGTACTTCTGACGGAAGCGTTCGACGCGACCGGCGGTGTCGACGATCTTCTGCTTGCCGGTGTAGAACGGGTGGCACGAGGCACACACTTCGATGTGCAGCGGCTTGCCCATCGTCGAACGGGTTTCGAAGTTGTTGCCGCAGGAGCAGGTCACTGCGACGACTTCGTATTTGGGGTGAATGCCTTCTTTCATGCTGGTTTCTTTCTCAAGCGCTCGAAGGCGGGCGGCCTCGTGCGGATCATCGAACCCCGGGTCGGCTGAGCCTGACGGCTGTGCAGACGGTACCCGCGGAGGAAAAACGCGGATTATGGACGGATTTTCATTCCGGTTCAAGGGGCTGCGTCGCCTCTGCGCAGGTGCGGGCCAGTCGGGCATCGTCCTCCGGCATCACGGTGACGCGCACCTCGACCACGTGCTCGCCGCCGCCGAGGATGACGCCGCGCATCGGCGTGACGTCGCTGAAGTCGCGCCCCCAGGCGACGGTGATGTGCTGGTCATCGGGCTGCACGCAGTTGGTCGGGTCGAAATCGAGCCAACCCGCACCCGGACAGAACACCGACACCCATGCGTGCGAGGCGTCGGCGCCGATCAGGCGCGGCTGACCCGGTGGTGGCTGCGTCAGCAGATAGCCGCTGACGTAGCGTGCCGGCAGGCCGAGCGAACGCAGGCAGCCGATCATGAAGTGGGCGAAATCCTGACAGACGCCGCGTCGCTGCTTGAGCAGTGTTTCCAGCGGCGTGCTCACGGTGGTGGCTTCCGGGTCGAACTCGAAATCGCGATGGATGCGCCGCATCAGCGCACAGGTGGCGTCGAACAGCGGCCGGTCTCGGTGGAAGTCGAGTCGGGCGTAACGCGCCAGTGCGGCCAGCGGTTCGATGTGCGGGCTGGCATACAGGTACTGACAGGGCTCGAGCAGCGGCGCCGGCCCGACCTGGTGAAGGCGGTCGCGCACGTGTTCCCAGGCGGGCGACTGCGGCCTCGGCGCGTCGCTGATGCGCCTCACGTCGACCGTCGAGGTGGCCAGCACCGCCAGTTCCTCATGCGCGGCGCCGACCGAAATGTGTTCGACCCGATTGCCGAAGTAGTCCGTCCGGCGTTCGCGCTCGGCCGGCACCGGCGTGATGTCGACCCGGTGCGCGAGCGTCGTCTGGCGCGGCGTCTCGCGTGGCGTCAGATGCAGCAGCTGGCGCGACATCGACACCGGCCAGGCGTAGCGGTAGTGCGTTTCGTGCAGCACGTGATAGCGGACCTGCGTCATCGGCGCTCCTCGGTGCCCGTCCACACGCCGTCCGAGTGACTGAAGAAACGCAGCCCGAGCTGTTCCGACAGTGCATAGGCCGCGCTGCCCAGCCGTTCGAGCAGGGTGTCGAGCCGGGTCGAGCCGGTGTGCAGGTCGGCCTCCGGCCGCAGCGACAGCAATTCAGCCACCGCGTCCGACAGTGCGGCCGGCTCCAGCGCGCCGAACTGGGCGGCGAGCCGCGCCAGATAGTCGGTCAGGCCGAGCGCCTGGTAGGCGATCGAGCGCGGATTCGTCTCGTCGCACACCAGCAGGTCCAGCACCGGCAGCCATTGCGGCCGCGTCATGTAGCGCGAGCGGTAGGTGATGGTGCTGTCCGCAAGTTCGAGCAGCCAGTCCGGCGCGTCGCCGGCCGCAGCCAGCGCGTGGCGCAGCACGCCACACATGAACTGCAGCCGCTCGATGCGGCGGCCCATCGACAGGAAGCGCCAGCCCTGGTCGCGCGTCATGCCGTCGAGCGCGAATCCGGACAGCGTCATCATCGCCTGCACGCAGCGGTCCAGCCGCTCCAGAACCTCGCCCGGCTCGCTCGGCTGGGCGGCGCTCAGCTCGTCGGTCAGCCGGCTGATCACCCGCCAGTTGTCGAGCGACATCCGCTCGCGCAGGTTGAACGCAACGGTGGACAGTTGGTGCAGACCGCCGGCCAGCGACCCGGGTGCCGCCGGATCGAGCGCGGCGGCGCGCAGTGCAGCGCCGATGTCCTCACCCGGCTCGGCGGGCAGCAGGCCGTTGTGCTGGCACAGCGCGGTCAGCGCGTGGTCGCGGATGTCGTCCAGCTCGATGTGCTGGCCGATGGTTGCGCGCAGCAGTCGCGCGCCGTTGTCGCAGCGTTCGCAGTAGCGGCCGAACCAGAACAGGTTCTCCACGACGCGGCTGGACAGATTGCTGCCGGCACGCACCAGTTCGGCGGGTGACACCGAACGGCGCAGCAGGCTGAAGGTGTTGACGGTGCCGTGCGTCAGCACCCAGGTGTCCTTGCTCGAACCGCCGCGCTGCATCGCGATCACCCGCGCGTCGCGGTCGGACGCCACGCGGGCGAGTCCGCCCGGCATCACGGCATAGCCTTCGGGCGAAGCACAGGCGAACACGCGCAGGCCGACCGCGCGCGCCGCCAGCCGGCGCGGGTGCTGGGTGTCCCACACCGGCGCCTGCGACAGCTGAACCAGTTCCTGGGCGACGTAGTGATGCGGTCGTGCGCGCATCTTCGCGATCAGCGCGGCGCGCGACTTGCGGTCGAGGTCTGCACCGAACACCGAATCGATGCGCAGCTGCGGGAAGGCCGGCTTGATCACCAGTGTGTCGAGGCGGGCAATGGCGTCTTCCAGTGCCGCCTCCTCGCCGCACCACCAGGTGGCGAGCGAGGGCATGGCCAGCGGCTCGCCGAGCAGACGTTCGCACAGCCGCGGCAGGAAGCCGAGCAGGGCGCCGGTCTCCAGCAGGTTGGAGCCGAGCGCGTTGGCGATCAGCACGTTGCCGCGTCGCGCCGCGTCGACCAGACCGGGCACGCCGAGCGCAGAGTCGGCACGCAGTTCGAGCGGGTCGCAGAAGTCGTCGTCGAGACGGCGCAGCACGGCATGCACGCGGCGCAGGCCGGACAGGTGCTTGAGCCACACCTTGCCGTCGCGCACCAGCAGATCCGAACCCTCGACCAGCGGAAAGCCGAGGTAGCGCGCCAGATAGGCGTGCTCGAAATAGGTTTCGTTGTAGGGGCCGGGCGTCAGCAGCACGGTCAGTGGCGGACCGTCACCCTCCGGTGCATGCTGCGCCAGCGTGTCGCGCAGCGTGGCGAAGAAGCTCGCCAGGTGCTCGACGTGCAGGTCGCGGAACTGCTCCGAGAACACGCGCGAAATGACCAGCCGGTTCTCCAGCGAGTAACCGGCGCCCGACGGCGCCTGCGTGCGATCGGCGAGCACCCACCAGCGGCCGTCGGGCGAACGCGCAAGATCGGCCGCGTACAGATGCAGATGGATGTCGCCCGGCACCTTCAGCCCGTGACAGGGTCTCAGGAAACCGGCGTGACCATAGACCAGCGCTGGCGGCAGCAGGCCTTCGGCCAGCATCTGCTGCGGCCCGTAAACGTCCTGCAGGATGAGGTTGAGCAGCCGCGCGCGCTGTGCGATCGCGGCCGAAATCTGCGTCCACTCGTCGGGCGGGATGACCAGCGGCAGTACGTCCAGCTCCCATGGGCGCTCGACGCCGCGCGGATCGGCATAGACGTTGTAGGTGACGCCGTTCTCGCGGATCTGCCGGCGCACCGACGCCAGCCTTTCCTGCATCTGTTCCGGGCGGGCGCGCACCAGAGTGTCGAACAGCACGCGCCAGTGCGGGCGCAGTGTCCACGGGGCGGACAGCAGTTCGTCGTAACGCGGTCCGGTTTGCGGGTAGTGCTCGAGCAGTTGGCGGGGCATCGGTGTTGCTGTCGTGGTGCGCGGCGCTTGGCCATTCGCGCACGCGCTTCCGGATCGTGGCGTGCGAAACAAGTGAGAGCAGACCCTAGCACAGACCTTGCATGATCCGCTCCGCACACGCAGGTGATGCGCTGATAAATAGAGGAACAGCAACAATGCACAACATTGCGGTAATCGGAGCGGGCATGGCGGGATGCACGCTCGCGCGGCGGCTGGTCGACGCCGGGCGCTCGGTCCAGGTGTTCGACAAGGGCCGTGCGGCAGGCGGTCGCATGGCCACGCGCGCGGCCGGTCGGCTGCGCTTCGATCACGGCGCGCAGTTCATGTCGGTGCGCGGCGAGGCGCTGCAGGGGCGCCTAGCGGACTGGCAGCGCGCCGGCGTCATCGCGCAGTGGTCCGCAGCCGCGATCGACGGCGATCCGCGCTGGGTGGGCGTGCCCGGCATGAATGCGCTGGCTCCGCGCCTGCTGTGGGGCGCCGAGATCCGTTCGCAGATCGCCATCACCGGCATGGGGGCGGACCGCCTCGGCTGGTGGCTGGCGGGCGAGGCCGGCATGCTGGCCGACTGTTTCGATGCGGTACTGGTGACCTTGCCGGCACCGCAGGCGGCGGGGCTGTTCGAGCGCTGCGCCGGCATGGACATCAAGCCCTTCATCGACGCCATGCAGGACATCCGCTACGCGCCGTGCTGGACGCTGATGCTGTCGTTCGCCGAGCGCATCAACGCTGACGACTGCCTGCGCTTCGACGCCGGCGGCGCACTGAACTGGGCGGCGCGTGACAGCAGCAAACCCCAGCGCGACGCGGCACAGGAGTGCTGGGTGGTGCATGCCGATGCGCAGTGGTCGCAGGACCATCTCGAGTGCTCACCGGAGGAGATCGAAGCCTTGCTGTTCGAGGCTTTCGCTGCCGCCACCGGGTGTACCGCGGCGCCGCTTCATCGCTGCGCCCATCGTTGGCGCTACGCCCGTGTAATCCGGCCACTCGGCCGTCCCTGTCTGTGGGACGCCGACAGCAAGTTTGGCTATGCCTCCGACGGCTGTCTGGGCGAGCGCATCGAGGATGCCTTCGACAGCGCCAACGCGCTGGCTGATCGCGTACTGGGCCTGGTGGATTGAAGTGCACGGGGCGGCTGTCGTGTTGCCCCGCACCATGTTCGACTTCGTTAAACCCATGTGTTCATTGAAGAAAAAGTGTCCAGAGATTGAACACGCCTGGAAAATTTTCGTTTCTCAACCATAAAGTCGAGTGGGCCGCTCCCGTTGGTTAACGCTGATCGACGCGCCACCGCGTTGCCGATCGGGAATTCAGGGAGAGAGAGATGAAACTATTCGGACGCCAGTCACCGAACGGGCGCGCAGGCATCGAAACGCTGCAGACGCGGCTGGGTGAGCTGGAATCGCGCCTCGCCGCAGTACGCAGCACGCCCTCGTTCGTCAGCGGATATGTGGCACCGGACGTCGACATCGACCGCGTCGCGCAGGCCATCAGGGCCCGCTTTCCGGGTGTTGCGCTGACCCTGAGCACCACCGCCGGCGAACTGTGCAGCGCCGCCGGTTCATCGCTTTACTGTGCCGCGTCGGACGGACGCGACCGCGTCGTGCTGCAGCTTTTCGATCGCAGCGTGATCGGCCAGGCGCAGGTGGTGGCGATACCGCTGGCCAGCGAGGACCTGCGGCAGAACGGTCGCGTGATGGACTACCGCGAGCGCATCGAACGTCTGGTACGCAGCATCCAGGGGGCGCAGGTGGCGATGGACATCGATCACCGCGACACCTTCGCCTATGTGCTGTTCGACGGCCTGTCGAATTCCGAATCCTTCTTCATGGAAGCGCTGTACGAAGCCGGCCGCTTTCCCTGTCTGTTCGTCGGCGGCTCGGCCGGCGGCAAGCTCGACTTCAAGGACACGTGGCTGCACGACGGCAACCGCCGACTCAACAACCACGTGCTGGTGACCTTCCTGAAGATGGCGCCGCACGTGCGTTTCGGCGTGTTCAAGAGCCAGAACTTCGAAGCCACGCAGACCCGCTTCCAGATATTCAGCGCCTCGGTCGAGCGTCGCCAGGTCAATCTGGTAATCGACGAGGACGGCCGCGCGGTGTCGCTGATCGACGCGCTGTGCAGGACTTTCGGCTGCGAGCGCGGCCAGCTGTCGGCCAAGCTCGACAGTCACTCCTTCGCCATCCGTGTGAATGGCGAACTGTTCGTGCGCTCGGTCGCGACGCTCGACTTCGACCACGATCGCGTCGACTTCTACTGCGACGTGGCGCCGGGGGAGGAACTGGTGCTGGTACGGCGTACGCCATTCGCCGCCACCACGGAGCGCGACTTCCGCGCCTTCATGTCGAACAAGCCGGGCCAGCCGCTGGCCGGCATGTTCAACGACTGCGTGCTGCGCCGGCTCTACAACGGTGCTGAACTGAGCGGGCTGGACCGCGTGTTCAGCGGCATCGACGTCGCCGGTTTCTCGACCTTCGGCGAAATCCTCGGTCTGAACCTGAACCAGACGCTGACCGCCGTGTTCTTCTTCCGGCTGCAGCAGGGCGAGGTGTTCCGCGACGAGTATGTCGACAACTTCGTCGCCCATTACGGCGAGTTCAAGGCCTTCTTCCTGCGCCGGCAGAACGCCAAGCTGGCGGGCATGTCGCGCGTGATGGTGCAGCAGATCAGCGACTACCGCGCCGGCAACTTCGGCAGCCGGCTTGATCCGGGCAACGTCGACCCGAGCATGGTGCCGGTGGTACGCGATCTGAACCACCTTGGCGAAATCATGCTCGACGCCCAGCGCACGCGCGAGGCGACCGCGAGCCAGCTCGAAGCCTGTGCCAACGATCTGTATGGCTCGGTGGGGGAGCTGACGACGCGCCTGAGCGACCAGCAGGGCGTGATCCAGACCGCGGTGCGTACCGTCGATACGCTGGCCGGCCAAGCGAACGAAGTGGGCAGCAGTGCGCGCGATCTGTCGCACGCCAGCGACCGTATCCAGCGCGTGGTCGAAATGATCCAGCAGATCGCCGACCAGACGAACCTGCTGGCGCTGAATGCGGCGATCGAGGCGGCGCGTGCCGGCGAAGCCGGGCGCGGTTTTGCCGTGGTGGCCGACGAGGTGCGCATGCTGGCCGAGAAGTCGCGCAACAGCGCAGGCGTGATCGGCAAGGACATTTCCGCGCTGGCGGCGGAGATCGTGCGCGTGGCGCAGATGATCGAAGCGCAGTCGACCGGCGTTTCAGGCCTGACCCAGGTGCTCGAAACCATCGATACCTACAGCAGCGAAACCGCCGGCGTGGCCGGGCACACGCGTGGCGTGGCCGACGTGCTGAAGGGGCTGACCGGCGCAACCCATGCCGTGCGCGCCTGAGAGGACCCTCCGGGAGACGTGAAAAGGCGACAGCTCCGCTGTGGGCGGGCGCTGTCGCCAAGGGGGAAGCGGATCGGAAGTGCGCGCGATCGCGGAAGCCGCCGAGCCTGATCGGCACGGCGGCGGTCCGTATCAGTGCAGCGCCTGTTCCAGGTGTTTCACCAGTTCGCGCAGTTCGCTCGAGGTCGAATGCAGGCGGGTGGCGGCCTCGCCGACCGACTGCACGCTTGAGTTGGTCTGTTCAACCGTGCTCGAAATGCGTTCCATGCTGCACGCCACCTCGTGCGAGGCGAGCGACTGCTGGCGCAGCATCTGGGTGATTTCCTCGGAGTAGTTGGCGGCTTCGCGGCTGGCGTCCCAGATGCCCTGGAGGCCGGCACTGCTGGCCTCGATTTCGCTCGTCGACCGGGCCACCTCGCCTGCCGTCGCGCTCATCGTGTCGACCGCCGAACCTGCCAGCTGGATGATGTCGGTCACCGCCGAGCCGATGTCCTTGGTGCTGGTGCGGGTGCGCTCGGCCAGCTTGCGCACCTCGTCGGCCACGACGGCGAAGCCGCGACCCTGTTCACCGGCACGTGCCGCTTCGATGGCCGCGTTCAGCGCCAGCAGATTGGTCTGTTCGGCGATGTCGTTGATCACCTGCGACACCTGGCGGATCTTCTCGACCGACGCGTTCACCTCGGCGATCCGTTCCTGCGACTGCGTCACCACGCCGACCACGCGATGGCTGCTGGCGATGCCCGCTTCCATCGTCTTCATCGCGTCCTGCGCGCTGTGCTCGGTGCGCTTGACTGCTTCGAGGCCGCGGTCGGTGTTGCTCGACACCTCATTGATGGACACGCTCATTTCTTCCATCGCCGCGGCCACCTGCATTACATTCTCGCCCTGGGCACCGGTGGCCTTGATCAGCGCGCGCATCGCGTCGTCCAGTTCCTTCGAACGCTCGTCTACTTCGCGCGCGTTCACCAGTACGTCGGCGAACATCGCGCGCAGGTGGATGCGCATCACTTCCATCGCGACGAACAGCGGGCGCAGCGGCCCCGGCGGCGCCTCGATCTGCTTGGCCAGCTTGCCTTCGTCCAGTTCCAGCATGGTGCGGTGCAGGCTGTCGAGGCGGCCGGCGACCGTGCTGTTCTGCCATGCGGCGGTACCCAGTGCCACAGCGGCAGCGACGCCGGACAGACCCAGGCCCCACCCTCCGCCGACTGCGCCGCCGGCCAGCGCCAGTGCGGACGTCACGCCGGCGCCGAGCCAGACACGGCCAGCGAGGCCGAGCCGGGGCTTGGCGATCTGCGTGCGGGGGAATTTCGCCGTCTTGTCGCGCACGGCGCGGTAGAGCGTTTCGGCGGCGGCGACTTCCTCGCGCTTGGGCGCGTTGCGCACCGACTGGTAGCCGACCGTACGGCCATCGACCGTGATCGGCGTGACGAAGGCTTCGACCCAGTAATGGTCGCCGTTCTTCGATCGGTTCTTGACCAGGCCGCGCCACGGCTGACCGGCCTTGATGGTGAGCCACAGGTCTTCGAAGGCTTCGGGCGGCATGTCCGGGTGGCGGACGACGTTGTGGTTGTGGCCAACCAGTTCTTCGCGGCTGAAGCCGCTGATATTGACGAAAGACTCGTTGGCGTAGGTGATGGCGCCCTTCAGGTCCGTCTTGGTGACGATGGGTTTCCCGGGCTCAAGGAACACTTCTTTCTGCGTGACGGGCAGATTTATTTTCACGGCGACTCTCCAGGTGGCGTGACGGCTACCGGAAAGGACTGTCGGGCTTCATGCAAGCAAGACGAACGGTCACGCATTTCCGGGGGCATGGAGCGGTTTACGGCTGCCGCCCGGAAAGCTTCACCGCTGCGTGAAATTTTTCCCGCAACGGTTGATTTCGGTCAATCGTCCGGCGAGAAGCGCGCCGGACTCAGCGCCCGTGCCAGATCCTGTTCGAGCGGCAAGGGATCGCCGCAAAGCCTTGCTGCGAGCAGTTCAGCGCCGAGCGCGTTCCACACCAGGCCGCGCGCACCGAGGCCGGTCAGCAGGTGCAGGCCGCCCGTTTCACCGATCAGCGGCAGACGGTCGGGTGTTGCAGTCCGAAACGAGGTGCGACCAGGCAGTGTTGCAGGCTGCGGCGGCGTGCAGGCCTCCGGCAGCAGGCGTTCGAGGCGGGCCAGATTGCCGGCGTGACTGTCCTCGCGCACCGACGTGTCGCGGTCACCGATATCGAAACTGGCACCAAGATTCAGGTCGCCGTCCGGCGTCGGGCAGAGATAGCCCTCGCGGCACACGGTCACATGCAGATTGGGCAACAGGTTGCGCGGCAGCCGCGTCACCTGGCCGCGCACGCGTGTGAGCGGCAACGCGAACGGCGCCAGCGCGCAGGCGTCGGCCGCGTTGGCCAGCACCACGGCGCCGGCGTCGATCAGCGTGCCGGCGGCGGTGCTCACGGACCAGCGGTCGCCGTTCCGGGTCAGCGACACTGCTTCAGTGGACATCAGCCGGCTGACTGCGACGCCGGCGCGCTCGAGATTGGCATCGCACAGGCTGGCCGGATTCACCCAGGCGCCGCGCGGAAACCACCAGCCGCCGAGTGCGACCGGATAGCCGATGCGCCGCGTCATTTCCCAGTCCGACAGGTAGCGCACCAGCGCCTGCGGCAGCGCGCCGGTTTCGCACACCTCGCGCTGCAGGCGCTCGTGTTCGGCGTCGTGGGCGATCTGCATCACGCCGGTTGGGCCCCACTTGAGCGGCCGACCTTCACCGGCCAGCCGCCTCATGTGGGCCGAGGCGTGCAGGAAGGCGGCACGGGAAAAGCGGGCGATCACGCTGTCGTCGCGGGCGATCATCGGTCGCAGTACCCCCGCCGCATTGCCCGACGCTTCCTGCGCCGGGCCTGCGTGGCGCTCGATCAGCACCACTTCGACGTCACGCGCGGCCAGCCGCTCGGCGACGGCGCAGCCGGCGAGGCCGGCACCGATCACCGCCACCCGCTTCGGCGCCGCCGGCTCGGGCCGATGGCGCAGCGCGGCCGCCTGAGCGCCCGGGTGCAGGCGGCCGGTCAGCATGTGGCGCTTCGGCCCGAAGCCGGTCTGCTTTTCCGTAACGAAGCCGGCGCCGGCCAGCGCGTCGCGCACGCCGGAGGCGACGCTCCAGGTGGCCAGCGTGGCATCCGCGGCGGCGAGGCGCGACAGCTGTTTACATATGTGGGGCGACCACAGTTCGGGATTCTTCGCCGGCGAGAAGCCATCCAGATAGATCGCGTTGGCGCGCAGGGTCAGTTGCGGCAGCAGCGTGTCGGCGTCGCCCAGACCCAGCGTCAGGATGACGCGACCGGCGTCGAACTCGATGCGGTGCAGCCCGCGCACCGCCAGCGGCCAGCGCTCGACCAGCTTCTGCGCCATCTCGGCCATGTCCTGCGGCAGCAGGCGCTGGCAGGCGATGGCCAGGTCGTACTGCGCGAACGGGTGTTTCTCGACCGATACGAAGTGCAGTCGTGCGCAGCGCTCCGGGCTGTCGCGCCAGGCGCGCCAGGTGGCGAGAAAGTTCAGGCCGAGGCCGAAACCGGTCTCCAGCACGACGAAGCGTTCGCGTCCGGCCCAGCGGTCGGGCAGACCGTTGCCGGCGAGAAACACGTGCTGCGCCTGCGCCAGAGCGCCGTCCGACGAGTGATAGACGTCGTCGTAGGCGGCCGAGCGCGGCGTGCCATCGTCGGCGAATTCGAGCGGCGCGGGAACCAGGGGCTGAAGAGGTCGGGACATGGTGCGGTCACTGGAAAGCGGAACGCCGATCAGGACCGGCGCCGCGGGCATCGGTTCGATCGGCGTTCATCGTGGGCCGTATCCGGGCCGGACGCTTACTCGCGCCGCATCTGCGGGAACAGGATCACGTCGCGGATATTGGCCGAGTCGGTCAGCAGCATGACCAGGCGGTCGATGCCGATGCCGCAGCCGCCGGTCGGCGGCAGGCCGTGCTCGAGCGCGCGGATGTAATCGGCGTCGAAATACATCGCTTCTTCGTCGCCAGCGTCCTTGGCTTTGGCCTGTTCGAGGAAGCGGGCCGCCTGGTCTTCCGGGTCGTTCAGCTCAGAGAAGCCATTCGCGATCTCGCGGCCGACGATGAACAGTTCGAAGCGCTCGGTGATGTCCGGCTGCGCGTCCGAACGGCGCGCCAGCGGGCTCACCTCGGCCGGGTAGTCGATGATGAAGGTCGGTTCCCACAGCTGCGCTTCGGCGCAGGCTTCGAACAGCTGCAGCTGCAGCGAGCCGAGGCCGCCCGGCTTCACCTTTTCGCCGTGGGTCACGATGGCCTGCTTCACGAAGGCCTCGTCGGCCAGCTGCTCTTCGGTGTACTGCGGGTTGTACTTGCGAATGGCCTCGACGATGGTGAGCCGGTGGAAGGGCTGGCCCAGGTCCAGCTCGCGGCCCTGGTACATGAACTTGGTCGTGCCCAGCGCCTGTTCGGCGCAGTGGCGCAGCAGGTATTCGGTGTAGTCCATCAGCTGCCGGTAGTCGGCATAGGCCTGATAGAACTCCATCATCGTGAATTCGGGATTGTGGCGCGGGCTGATGCCTTCGTTGCGGAAATTGCGGTTGACCTCGAACACCTTCTCGAAACCGCCGACCACCAGTCGCTTCAGGTAGAGCTCGGGCGCGATGCGCAGGAACAGTTCCATGTCGAGCGCGTTGTGGTGGGTCTTGAACGGCTTGGCCGCAGCGCCGCCAGGGATGGGGTGCATCATCGGCGTTTCGACCTCGAGGAAGCCCTGGCGCGTCATTTCGGCGCGGATGGCGCTCATCATGCGGCTGCGCGCGACGAAGGTGGCGCGCGAGTCGTCGTTGGTGATGAGGTCGAGGTAGCGGTAGCGGTACTTCGCTTCCTGGTCCGACAGGCCGTGGAATTTCTCCGGCAGCGGACGCAGCGCCTTCGACAGCAGGCGGATGGCGTCGCACTTCACCGTCAGTTCGCCGGTGCGGGTGCGGAACAGCGTGCCGGAACAGCCGACGATGTCGCCCAGGTCCCAGTGCTTGAAGGCGCCATGCACCTCTTCGCCGACGCCGTCATTGGTCACGTAGAGCTGGATGCGCCCCGACATGTCCTGGATGGTGGCGAAGCTGGCCTTGCCCATCACGCGCTTGAGCATGATGCGGCCGGCAAGTTGTACGCGCTCGGGATGTGCTTCCAGTGCCTCGGCGGTGGCCGTCGCATGCTGGGCGGTGATTTCGCCGGCGTAATGCGTGCGCTGGAAGTCGTTCGGGTAGGCGCCGCCGGCTTCACGCCACTGGCGCAGTTTCTCGCGCCGCTCCGCGATGATGTGGTTGTCGTCGTCGGCAGGCAGTGCGGCGTGGTCGGTCATGATGGGCTCGAAAGGTGGACCGCGCACGCAAGTGTGCGCAGCAAAAGCGAAAGCCCGCGATTTTCGCCGATAGCGGGCAGCCGGCACAAGTGCGCGGCTGCCGCGCCCGACCTGACTGTCAGGCCGAAGTCAGCTTGAGACCGAGAATGCCGGCGACGATGAGGCCGACACAGACCAGTCGCGCCGCGTTCGCCGGCTCGCTGAACAGCACGATGCCGAGGATGACGGTGCCGACCGCGCCGATGCCGGTCCACACCGCGTAGGCGGTGCCGACCGGCAGGTTGCGCATGGCGATGCCGAGCAGCACGACGCTGATGATCATCGTCACGACGGTGAAGGCCGAAGGCCAGAAACGGCTGAAACCGTCGGTGTATTTGAGGCCGATCGCCCAGGCGCATTCGAACAGGCCGGCGATCACGAGGATGGTCCACGACATGAGCTCAACTCCGGATATCGGGGCCGTCCCCGTCGCATGAAACGCCGCGCGGGTCGTCCCGCTGGCGGTGTGCGTGTTGCACACAGGGAATATTCGTTTCTTTTGATGCACGGGTCAAGATGCGGTGCGTCAGCGCAGGCCGAGCCGTTTCGCCAGCCGCTGCAGGTTGGCGCGGTCCAGCCCCAGTTCGCGCGCGGCGGCGGCCCAGTTGTGACCGGTGCGCGCCAGCGCGGCGGCGATCGCTTCGCGCTGCAGGCGGTCGACCGCGCTGCGCAGGTCGCCGACCGGGCCCGCCGGATCGCTGACCGGCGCCGGTGTCTCGGGCGGTGCCGGCGGCGACAGTTCGAGGTGAGCGGCGTCCAGCGTGACGATGCGCGGGCGCTCGTGGGTGCCGGCCAGCGCCTTCAGCGCGGCGCGGCTGATCAGGTGTTCCAGTTCGCGCACATTGCCGGGCCAGTCGTGAGCGAGCAGGGCGGCTTGTGCGTCCGGGGCAAGGCGCAGGCCGCGCAGACCGAGACGGGCACGGTTCTGTTCGAGGAAGCGGCCGGCCAGCAGCAGAACGTCGCGGCCGCGTTCGCGCAGCGGCGGCACGTGCAGCGGATAGACGCCGAGGCGGTGGTAGAGGTCGGCGCGGAAGCGGCCGGCGCGCACTTCCTCGGCCAGATCGCGGTTGGTGGCGGCGATCACGCGCACGTCCACATGGACCTCCTGCTCGGCACCGATGCGCTGCAACTGGCCGCCCTGCAGCACGCGCAGCAGCTTGGCCTGGGCCGCCAGCGGCAGTTCGCCGATCTCGTCGAGGAAGAGCGTGCCGCCGTCGGCCAGCGCGAACTTGCCGCGGCGCTCGGTCAGCGCGCCGGAAAAGGCGCCGCGCACATGGCCGAACAGTTCGCTCTCGACCAGGTTGTCCGGCAGCGCGGCGCAGTTCAGGCTGACCAGCGGCCGCGTGGCGCGCGTCGATGCGGCGTGCAGTGCCCGCGCGACCAGTTCCTTGCCGACGCCTGTTTCGCCGTGGATGAGTACGGTGAGTTCGCTGCCACCGACCAGTTCGATCTCCTTCAGCAGACGCCGGTGCGCCGCACTGTGGCCGACCATGTCGCCGCTGCCCGCCGGGCTGGCGCCGGCCGCCTCGCGGTAGGCCTCGGCGCGCAGTTCCTCGTTCTCGGCCCGGCGCGCCAGCGTGTCGATGCGCTCCGCGGCCTTGACGGTGGCCGCGGCCAGGCTGGCGAAGCCGGCCAGCATGTCGAGGTCGGCGCCGGCAAAGCGCGCAGGGTCGAGCGCGTCGAGTGTCAGTACGCCCCAGGGCTGTTCGTCCAGATAGAGCGGGCAGCCCAGGCAGTCGTGTACTTCCAGATGTGCGCCGTGACCCTGTATCAGTCCGTCATAGGGGTCGGGCAAGGGGCAGTCGGCGGCGAAGCGGGTCGGTTCGCTGCGTTCGAGCAGCGCCGCCAGCCGCGGGTGCTCGGCGATCAGGAAGTGACGGCCCAGCGTGTCCGGGCTCAGGCCGTCTATCGCCAGCGGCACCAGACGGTCGCCGTCCAGCCGCAGCAGCGCGGTGGCGTCGCAGGGGAGCAGTTCGCGCAGCGCCTGCAGCAATCGGCGATAGCGCTCCTGCGCCGGCAGGTCGCGCGACAGGTCGTCGACCAGCGGAATCAGTGCAGACAGCAGCGGGTGTGTGGTCATTGTGACGCGGTGTTGTCGAAGTGACTCGAAGGAAGTGTAGTCGTTTCAACTCGATCTCGCTGCAAGTGACTGATCTGAAAGAAGCCATTCGATGGCACGGCGCTTGATAGGGAAGGCGTGCCTGCGCGTCACGGGACTTTCGCGCCGGCGTTTCATTCACTGTCAGGAGAAAACCATGCTGAGCCCGGAACACCGAGCCGTCATCAAGGCCACCGTGCCGCTGCTGGAGAGCGGCGGCGAAGCGCTGACCACGCACTTCTACCGCATCATGCTGAGCGAACACCCGGAGGTGCAGCCGCTGTTCAATCAGGCGCACCAGGCCAGCGGCGACCAGCCGCGCGCGCTCGCCAATGGCGTGCTGATGTACGCGAAGAACATCGACCGCCTAGAAGCGCTCGGCCCGCTGGTCGGGCAGATCGTGCAGAAGCACGTGTCGCTGCAGGTGCTGCCCGAGCACTATCCCATCGTCGGCGGCTGCCTGCTGCGCGCCATCCGCGAGGTGCTCGGTGCCGAGATCGCGACCGACGCGGTGATCGAAGCCTGGGCCGCGGCCTACGGCCAGCTGGCCGACCTGCTGATCGGCGCCGAGGAGTCGGTCTATGCCGACCACGCGCAGGCCGACGGCGGCTGGCGCGGTGCGCGCGCCTTCCGCGTCGCACGCAAGGTGCGCGAGAGCGACGAAATTACCTCCTTCCATCTCGAACCGGTGGACGGCCAGTCGGTGCTGCGCCACGCGCCGGGCGAATACATCGGCCTGCGGGTCAACATCGACGGCCAGGAAATGCGCCGCAACTACTCGCTGTCGGCCGCCGCCAACGGTCGCGACTACCGCATCAGCGTCAAGCGCGAGGCGGGCGGCCGGGTGTCCGGTCATCTGCACGAGGCGGTGAACGTGGGCGACGTGCTCGACCTGTTTCCGCCGGCCGGCGATTTCACGCTGCGTGCATCCGACCGTCCGGTGGCGCTGATCACCGCCGGCGTCGGCATCACGCCGGCGCTGCCGATGATGGAAGCGGCGCTGGACCAAGGCCGCGAGGTGCACTTCATCCACTGCGCGCGTCACGGTGGCGTTCACGCCTTCCGCGACCACGTCGACGCACTGGCCCAGCGGCACCCGAAGCTGAAGCGCTTCTATGTGTACAGCGAACCGCGCGACGGCGACCAGGCGCACGCCGAAGGCTTCATCGAGCGCCTGCATCTCGAACGCTGGCTGCCGCAACCGTCGGCGCTGGACGCCTACTTCCTCGGCCCCAAGCCTTTCATGGCGCGGGTGAAGAAGCAGCTGTCGGAACTGGGCGTGCCGGCTGCACAGACCCATTACGAGTTCTTCGGACCGGCGGCTGCACTGGACGGCTGACAGAGGCGGCGGTCGTGGCAGTGGTCTTCGGCCCGCCAACGCCGCATCGCGACCAGAGGTCGCTCCCACGACACCATGCCCGCGCATTCGCAGGAGCTGGGCTTTCCTTGTGGGAGCTTGCTCGCGATTGCGGCGGGGATCGAAGCCTAAGGCCAGCAACGGCCGCGTCGCGGCCAAGGCCGCTCCAACAAAGGGGCGTACCCGATCGGTGGCTGGAGCGGGGGGGCTGTGGGAGGGGTCTTCTGACCCCGACAGCGGCGGTGGACAGTACGCGGCGTTGAGTCTATCGACCGCGTCAGCAGCAATGGCTACCGACCATCTGACACGCTCAGGCCTCGGCCGTCTCTTCCTCCACCGCCAGCGCCGTGCGCGGTCCTGCGGCGCGCAGTTCCTGCCCCCAGTCGACGATGGCGAAGCGGCCGTCGGCGTGTTCGACGATGGCGGTGCAGCTGTCGACCCAGTCGCCGCAGTTCATGTAGGTGAGCCCCTGCACCTCGCGCAGCGACACCGCGTGGATGTGACCGCAGATCACACCATCGACGCCGCGCGTGCGCGCCTCGTGCATGACCGAATCCTCGAAGTCGTAGATGAAGCTGACCGCGCTCTTCACCTTGCGCTTGGCATAGCCGGCCAGCGACCAGTAGCCGGCGATGCCCAGCGTGCGGCGCAGCCAGGACAGCCGCGAGTTGATGCTGACCAGCAGGTTGTAGGCGACGTCGCCGAGCAGAGCGACCCAGCGGTGGTGGCGCGTGACCTGGTCGAAGTCGTCGCCATGCACCAGCCAGTATCGGCGACCGTCGGCAGCCTGATGGATGTACTCGCGTTGCAGTTCGATGTCGCCGAACACGGTGCCGGTGTATTCACGCAGCGCTTCGTCGTGATTGCCGGGGATGAAGACGACCTGGGTGCCCTTGCGCGCGCGGCGCAGGATCTTCTGCACGACGGTGTTCTGCGACGGCGTCCAGTGTATGGAGCGGCTCATCGCCCAGAAGTCGATGATGTCGCCCACGAGGTAGAGGTAGTCGGATTCGTGGTGGCGCAGGAAATCGAGCAGCGCCTCGGCCTGGCATCCACGTGTACCAAGGTGGATGTCCGACAGGAAGATGGCGCGCACGCGCCGAACGAGAGGATCGGGAGCATTCACGCCGCCGATTCAAGCCCATCCGTGTGACAGGGCGGTGACGCGGCGCATCGTTGCTGCCCGTCGCGGTGACCGGTGTCGCATGGACGCAAAAAAGGGCACGCCGCAGCGTGCCCTGGAATCGACCGGCCCGGCGCCCTGCGCGCCGGTGGGTCGAGGTGGATCAGTACATCAGCTGCACGCCGAGCACGAACTTGTCGGTGTCGGTACCGGCGGCGTTTTCCATGTCGGAGTACACCGCGGTGATGCGTGCGTTGTGGCCGGCCATCACATAGGTCAGGCCGAAGTCCCACTGCTTGGTGTCGCCGCCGGTGTCGGCGTTGAACTTCTGGTAGCGGGTGTAGGGCTGGAACTGGCCGATGCCGATCTTGGTCGGGATCAGGTAGGCGGCGGTCAGCAGCCAGGCGTCGCCGGCCTGTGCGCCGCCGCAGTTGTTCACGTTGGTGCAGAGGATGTTGCCGGCCGTCACGTCGGTCACGCCGTCGGTGTCGTAGTCGTACCAGGCGCCTTCCAGCGTCATCACGCCGCCGCTGGCGAGCTTGGTTTCGTACAGCGCGTCGATGTTCCATGCGCGGTAGTCGCCGCGGGCGAGTGCGGTGCCGACACCGTTCTTCTGCATCTGGTAGGCCATGCCGACGGTGAAGATTTCCTTGCTGCCGAAGTAGCTGTTGGTGCCGTAGTAGCCCAGTTCCGGATCGAGGAAGCTGTAGGCGATACGGGTGGCGTACAGCGGATCGTCGGAGTCGTTCGACAGGCCGGTACCGCGGTTCTTGCCCTGGTAGGCACCGACCGAGTACAGCAGCTTGCCGCCGAGCACGTTACCCCACAGCAGCGCGCCGTCGTCGCGGCCGGTGAAGGCGTTCGGGTACTGCGACACCATCGGGTATTCCCACACGTTGGCGAAGTAAGGGCCAGCCATGTTGGCGCGGTCGGTCGGCGGCAGCATGCGGCCGAACCAGAAATTCACGCCTTCGGTCAGTTCGAACTGCGCGACCGCATCGAGGATGCGCATCGATTCGTCGGACTGGCGCTCGAAGTTGATCATGCCGCCGATGTTCTTGGTGATCTTGCCGCTGGTGATGATACGGACCGAGTCCACCGAGAAGTCGTTCGAGCGCGAGGTGCCGTTCGGTGCGGCGTCTTCGGCGTTGGTGTAGGACGTGCGCGCCCACAGGCTGAGCGTCAGATAGCTTTCGCCGGGACCGGCAACGGTGACGCCCGCGTTCGCGCTGCCGCAGGCGGCGAGGGCGACGGCAAGAGCACTGGCTTTGCGCAGACGGTTCTTGGTGATGTTCTTCATGGTGCTGGACTCCCGGTTGTTGAGGTTCAAGGTGCGAGGTTCAAAGAGCGGACTGCAATGACGGACTGCAAATGGGGCGGACCGGGCGATCAGTGACTGATCATCCAGGGGCGTTTTGTCGGGAAGGCCTTAGAGCCGTCGCGCGCGACAGCCGTGGTCTTGCTGGTTTTGCCGCTGCAGCACGAGCAGCCGGGGCCGTGCGTGCGGCTGGCCAGCTTCGGCTCGTGGCGTGCGCGTTCGTTGGTGGCGTGCGCGCTGCGCAGCTGGCCCGGCATGTCGGCGAAGGCCGGCGCCGAAATCAGCTGGCGGGCGGCCGGCTGGCCGCAGGCCGGGCAGAGGCAGGGCGCGTCCCGCTGCGCGATGCTGCGCATGGCGGAGAAGCTGCCATGCGCCTCGCAGTGAAAGTCGTAGGTCGGCATGGCAGCGTCCTCAGACGTCTTCCGAGATCGGCATCTGCACGCTGCCGTCGAGGAATTTCTGCGGACCGGCTTCGGTCGGCATGATGTCGAAGTCGAAGATGTCGGTCGGCAGCCACAGCGTCGCGCAGGCGTTCGGAATGTCGACCACGCCGCTGATGTGGCCCTGAACCGGTGCGGTGCCGAGAATCGAATAGGCCTGGGCGCCCGAGTAGCCGAACTTCTTGAGGTATTCGATCGCGTTCAGGCAGGCCTGGCGGTAGGCCACATGCACGTCGAGGTAGTGCTGCTTGCCCTGTTCGTCGACCGAAATGCCCTCGAAGATGAGGTAGTCGTCGTACTTGGGCGTGATCGGGCTGGGCTTGAAGATCGGGTTCTTGACCGCGTACTTCTTCATGCCGTCCTTGATGATGTTCACCCGCAGGTGCAGCCAGCCGGCCATTTCGATGGCGCCGCAGAAGGTGATTTCACCGTCGCCCTGCGAGAAGTGCAGGTCGCCCATCGACAGGCCGCCGCCCTTTACATAGACCGGGAAGTAGATGCGCGAGCCGCGCGACAGGTCCTTGATGTCGCAGTTGCCGCCGTGTTCGCGCGGCGGCACGGTGCGCGCACCTTCCATCGCTGCCTTGTCGCGCGCCTCACCCTTCAGGCGGCCCATGTGGGCGGTCGGCGCGCACGGCGGGCAGCCCAGCGGCGGCACGCGCTCGGGGTCGGTGTTGATGAAGTCGATTTCGCGCTTGTTCCACTCTTCGAGCAGCTTGGGATCGGGCAGGCAGCCGATCAGGCCCGGGTGGATCAGGCCGGCGTACTTGACGCCCGGCACGTGGCGCGACTCGGTGAACATGCCCTTGATGTCCCAGATCGACTTCTGCGCCAGCGGGAAGTGGTCGGTCAGGAAGCCGCCGCCGTTCTTCTTCGAGAAGAAGCCGTTGAAGCCCCACAGGCTGTCTTCCTTGGCGCCGATGTCGAGGATGTCGACCACCAGCAGGTCGCCCGGCTCGCAGCCCTCGACGCCGATCGGGCCGGACAGGAAGTGCACCGTGGTCAGGTCGACGTCGCGCACGTCGTCGGCGCTGTCGTTGTTCTGGATGTAGCCGCCGGTCCAGTCGTAGGTTTCGATCTTGAAGTCGTCGCCCGGCTTCACCCACGCGACGATGGGGATGTCCGGGTGCCAGCGGTTGTGCACCATGTCGTTCTCATACGGCGACTGCTTCAGGTCTACCTTGATCAGGGTCTCTGCCATGTTGATCTCCTTGGGTGGAAGGGGCGGTTGGGCGGTGTTGCGGCGGTGGGCGGGGTCAGACGGACAGGAACTGCTTGATGTGCGCGGTATCGGTTTCCGCGCGGGTGCTCTCATGGACCAGGCGGCCGCCTTCGATGACGAACAGGCGGTCGGCCACGTCCATCGCGAAGCTCAGCACCTGCTCGGACACGACGATGGTGATCTGGCGCAACTTGCGGATTTCGTTCAGCGCACGCGCGATGTCCTTGATGATCGAGGGCTGTATGCCTTCGGTCGGCTCGTCGAGCAGCAGCACCTTGGGGTCGGTCACCAGCGCGCGGGCGATGGCCAGCTGTTGCTGCTGGCCACCCGACAGGTTGCCGCCCTTGCGGCGGCGCATTTCCCACAGCACCGGGAAGAGGGCGTAGATCTCGTCAGGCACCTTCTTGACCCTGGCATTTTCGAGGCCGGTGTGGATGTTCTCCTCGACGGTGAGCGTCGGGAAGATCATCCGGCCCTGCGGCACGTAGGCGATGCCCTTGGCGACGCGCTTGTAGCTTTCGTCCTTCGATACTTCGTTGCCGGCGACTTCGATCTGGCCGCTCTTCAGCGGCAGGATGCCGATCAGCGACTTGAACAGCGTGGTCTTGCCCATGCCGTTGCGGCCCATGATGGCGACCGTTTCGTTGGCATTGGCTTCGAACGAGATGCCGTGCAGTGCCTCGCTCTGCCCGTAGGCGACATGTACGTCCTTGACGTTCAGCATGGTGGTGTCCTTTTTCGGTGACTGGCGCGTGGGCGGGGCCGCCGACTCAGTGGCCCAGATAAACGTCGATGACCTTGGGATCGTTCTGCACCTTGTCCATCGATCCTTCGGCGAGGATCTTTCCCTGGTGCATGACGGTGACCTTGTGGGCGATGCGCTTGACGAAATCCATGTCGTGCTCGATCACGATCACCGAGCGGCCCTTGCAGATGCGCTGCAGCAGTTCGGCGGTCAGTTCGCGTTCGCGCACGCTCATGCCGGCGATCGGTTCGTCCAGCATCAGCAGCTCGGGCTCCTGCATCAGCAACATGCCGATTTCCAGCCACTGCTTCTGGCCGTGGCTGAGCAGGCCGGCTTCGGTGTCGAGTGCGTCGCCGAGGCCGATCTCGTCGGCCACCGACTGCACGCGCGCCTTCACCTCGTCGGTGCAGCGGAAGCCGAGTGCGCCGAGCACGCTGCGGCCACGCGGGAAGGACACTTCCAGGTTCTTGAACACCGAAAGGTTTTCGTAGATCGACGGCGTCTGGAACTTGCGGCCGATGCCGGCGCGCACGATCTTGTGTTCTTGCAGCTTGGTCATCTCCACGTTCTTGAACTTGATGCTGCCGCCGCTGGCCTTGGTCTTGCCGCAGATCAGGTCGAGCAGCGTGGTCTTGCCGGCACCGTTCGGGCCGATGATCACGCGCAGCTCGCCGCGATCGACGTAGAGGGTCAGCGCGTCGATCGCCTTGAAGCCGTCGAAGGACACGGTCAGGTCCTCGATCGCCAGTACGAAGTCGGTATTGCTCATGTCGGTCTCCTGTCAGGTCGGGCGCGGTGTCAGGCCGACTGGCCCTGTACGCCGCCGGGCAGCGCGGCGGGCGGTGCGGACTTATGGGTGGGGGCCGAGGGCGGTGCCGGCGGTTCGCCCGCGGACGCAGCCGGCTTGGCGACCGACTTGCGACGCGAGAACCAGGGCTTCACGTGGCTTTCGTACAGACCGGCCAGGCCGTTGGGGAAGGCGAGCACGACGCCGATGAACAGCGCGGCCATCAGGAACAGCCAGAGGTCGGGCGCGCTCTCGGAGAAGTAGGTCTTTCCGGCGTTGACCAGCAGCGCGCCATACACCGCGCCGACCAGCGACATGCGGCCGCCCACTGCAGCGAAGATGACCATCTCGATCGACGGCACGATGCCGACGAAGGACGGCGACATGAAGCCGACCTGCAGCGTGAACATCGCGCCGCCGATGGCCGAGATGCCGGCCGCCAGCACGAACACGAACACCTTGAACATCGCCACGTCATAGCCGGAGAAGCGCACCCGGTCTTCCTTGTCGCGCATTGCCAGCAGCAGGGTGCCGAGCTTGGACATCTGTATCCAGCGGCAGAGCAGGATGACGCCGATCAGCAGCGCGGCATTGACGAAGTACAGGACGTACTTCGACGAGTCGTCGCGGATGTCCCAGCCGAGCAGGGTCTTCAGGTCGGTGATGCCATTGACGCCGCCGGTGTAGCCCTGCTGGCCGATGATGAGCACGGTCAGGATGAGCGCCACCGCCTGCGTGATGATGGCGAAATACACGCCACCGACCCGGCGCTTGAACATGGCGAAGCTGATGATGAAGGCCAGCAGCATCGGCACCAGCACCACCGCGATCAGCGCCAGCGGCAGGTGGTTGAACGGCTCCCACCAGAACGGCAGCTCGGTGATCTGGTTCCAGTCCATGAAGTCCGGAATGCCCGGTGTGCTCTGGATCTTGGTCGACTCCGGATCGGAGGCCTCGAGCTTCAGGAACATCGCCATCATGTAGCCGCCGAGGCCGAAGAACACACCCTGACCGAGACTCAGGATGCCGCCGTAGCCCCACAGCATGACGAGGCCGACGGCGACGAAGGCGTAGGTGAGGTATTTGCCGACGAGGTTGAGACGGAAGATGTCCATCGTCAGCGGGAACACGACCATGATGACGAGCGCGAGGATGAGCACGCTCCCCATGCCGGTTCGTGCGACCCAGTTCTTGAATGCGTCCATGTGAATCTCCTGGAAGGTGCGAAGTCGGTACGGATCGCGTTCAGCGGCGAATCTTCGAAGCGAAGAGGCCCTGCGGACGGATCATCAGGATGGTCACGATGAGCAGCAGCGTGAGCACCTTGGCCATCGAACCGGTCAGGAAGAACTCGGCGATCGACTGCGTCTGGGCGATGCCGAAGGCCGACGCGACGGTGCCGAGCAGCGACGCGGCGCCGCCGAAGGTCACGACGAGGAAGGCATCGACGATGTAGAGCGAACCCGAGGTCGGACCGGTCGAACCGATGGTGGTGAAGGCGGCACCGGCCACGCCGGCGATGCCGCAGCCGATGGCGAAGGTGAGGCGGTCGGTGCGCTTGGTGTTGATGCCGGTGGCGTTGGCCATCGCCCGGTTGGCGACGGTGGCGCGCACACGCAGCCCCCAGCGCGACTTGTACAGCGCGAGCAGCACGCCGCCGGTCACCACGGCAGTGAGGCCGAGCACGAACAGGCCGTTGATCGGGATGTCCAGCCCTTCGGACGGCGCCCACGAACCCATCAGCCACTCGGGCAGGGTGGGGCTCACTTCCTTCGGACCGAAGGTCGAGCGGAACACCTGCTGCATGCCGAGCGACAGGCCCCAGGTGGCGAGCAGCGTATCGAGCGGCCGTTTGTACAGATGTCGTATCAGCGCCCACTCGGTCAGCCAGCCGAAGGCGAAGGCGATGAAGAAGGCGGCGACGATGGCGATCGGGAAATAGGCTTGCACCAGCCCGGGCGCATAGGTTTCCGTCAGGCTGGAGAACATGAAGATGGTGTAGGCGCCGATGGTCATGAACTCGCCATGCGCCATGTTGATCACGCCCATCTGGCCGAAGATGATGGCGAGGCCGAGGCCCATCAGCAGCAGGACCGAGAACAGGCTCAGCCCGGCGAAGCCCTGCATCAGGGCGATGTTGTAGATTTCGTCGAATGACATGACGGACCTCCGGACGGTTGGCCGGGCAGAGCCCGGCCGGTGCAGGGAAAGGAGGCGCGCCGCCCGGTCTGCGCCGGGGCGGCACGCCGGGGTCTTACTGGTAGCCCTTGGGGAAGGGGTTGGGTTCGATCAGGTCGGCCGATTCCGCGACCACCTTGAAAGTGCCGTCCGGCTGGCCCTGGGCGATGCGTGCCTTGGACCACAGGTGATGGTTCTCATGGACCTTCACGTAGCCTTCCGGCGCACTCTTCAGTTCGATGCCGGGCGAGGCGGCGACCACCTTGTCGACATCGAAGCTGCCCGCCTTCTCGACCGCGGCCTTCCACAGCCAGGGGCCGAGATAGCCGGCCTGGGTCACGTCGCCGATCACCGACTTCGGACCGTAGGCCTTCTTGAAGGCCTCGACGAAAGCCTTGTTGTTGGCGTTGTCGAGCGACTGGAAGTACTTCATCGAGGAGTAGAAGCCGGCGAAGTTTTCACCGCCCACGCCCAGCATTTCGTCCTCGGTCACCGACAGCGTCAGCAGGAACTGCTTGACGCCGGTGATGCCGGCCGCCTTCAGCTGCTTGTAGAAGGCCACGTTGGAGCCGCCCACCACCGCTGCGAAGATGCAGTCCGGCTTGGCGACCTTGATCTTGTTGATCAGCGAGTTGAAGTTGGTGTGGCCGAGCGGGTAGTACTCCTCGCCGACCACCTTGCCCAGCTTGCCGACCGACTCGATGTGCTTGCGCGCGATCTTCATCGAGGTGCGCGGCCAGATGTAGTCGGAGCCGACCAGGAAGTAGGTCTTGGCCTTCTTTTCCTTCGACGCCCAGTCGAGACCCCAGATGATCTGCTGGGTGGCTTCCTGGCCGGTGTAGATGACGTTCTTCGACTGCTCCAGGCCTTCGTAGAAGGTCGGGTAGTAGAGCAGGCCGTTCTCCTTCTCGAACACCGGCAGCACCGCCTTGCGCGAGGCCGAGGTCCAGCAGCCGAACACGCAGGCCACCTTGTCGTTCACCAGCAGCTTCTTCGACTTCTCGGCAAAGGTCGGCCAGTCGGAGGCGCCGTCTTCCTTGATCACCTTGATCTTGCGGCCGAGGATGCCGCCCATCGCGTTGATCTGGTCGATCGCCAGCTGTTCGGCCTGGATGGAGCCGGTTTCCGAAATCGCCATCGTGCCGGTGGCGGAGTGCAGCTGACCCACGATGACTTCGGTGTCGGTCACCGCGAGCTTGGTCGTATTGACCTTGGCTGTCGGGAACTGCGCATTGCCGAAGCTGACGCCGGGCACCATCAGCGCCGGTGCAGCCGCCATGCCGAGCAGAACCTTGCGACGCTGTTCGTCGGTGAGCGGTGCCGGAATCGTGTCTTTCTTGTCAGCCATATCGTTTCTCCTGAGCGGAAGGGGTTGGGGAGCTTCAGGCGATCCGGTTGCGGCCGTTGAATCGTTTTGTGCACTGCACCGCAATCGCTCGCTGCGGTGCGAAAAGTAGTGTTCGGGGGTGCGTAGTCGGAATACGTCGATTGACGTATGTGCGTACTCGGCGCAACACCCGCGATCGGGGTGGGCCGGTGCTAAGGTGGAATCCTGCGCTGTCGCACTGCACCAGGATGTTGCCGAGGGCACCGTCGGGGTGCGCGGCGTGGAGGGAAGCTGCACTTGGGCTCCGGGCAGCGCGCGGTTTCGCTGCCCGGAGCATTTCTTGCATGGTGTGGCCTCGATCGCGTCAGCGCCTGCCCCGATGTCCGAAGCCACCCACCAGATATTCAAGATCCGCCGCGACTACAACACCTGGGTCGCCAACGAGACGCTCGAGGACTATGCGCTGCGCTACACGCCGCGCAGCTTCCGCAAGTGGTCGGAGTGGCGGGTCGCCAACACGGCCTTCGGCGCGGTGTCCTTCCTCGCGCTGGAGGCGATCGGCGGCGCCATCGCGCTGAACTACGGCTTCACCAATGCGCTGTATGCCATCCTGCTGGTCGGGCTGATCACCTTCCTGACCGGCCTGCCGATCAGCTACTGCGCCGCCAAGTACGGTGTGGATATGGACCTGCTCACGCGCGGCGCAGGCTTCGGCTATCTCGGCTCGACCATCACCTCGCTGGTCTACGCGAGCTTCACCTTCATCTTCTTCGCCATCGAGGCGGCCATCATGGCGCTCGCCTTCGAGATGTATTTCGGCCTGCCGCTGGCGTGGAGCTATCTGCTGTGTTCGGTGGTGGTGATTCCGCTGGTGATCCACGGTGTCACGCTGATCAGCCGCATCCAGCTGTGGACGCAGCCGCTGTGGATCGTGCTGCTGGTGCTGCCTTACCTCGCGGTGTGGTGGCAGGCGCCGCACCTGTACGCGGAATTCACCGGCCTCAGCGGCCGCAGTTCGGGCAGCAGCGAATTCGACTGGATCATGTTCGGCGCCGCCTCGACGGTGGCGATCTCGCTGGTCGTGCAGATCGGCGAACAGGTCGATTACCTGCGCTTCCTGCCGGAGAAGACGCGCGAGAACCGTGTGCGTTGGTGGGCCTCGGTGCTGATCGCCGGCCCCGGCTGGGTGGTGCCGGGCATGGTGAAGATGCTGGGCGGGGCCTTCCTCGCCTTCCTCGCGCTGCAGGCCATGGTGCCGGTGGACCGCGCGGTCGAACCGACGCAGATGTATCTCGCCGGCTTCGCCTACGTGTTCGATTCGCCGGCCGTGGTGCTGGCGGTGACCGCGTTGTTCGTCATCGTGTCGCAGCTGAAGATCAACGTGACCAATGCCTACGCCGGCTCGCTCGCCTGGTCGAATTTCTTTGCCCGCCTCACGCACAGCCACCCTGGCCGCGTCGTGTGGCTGGTGTTCAACGTGGTGATCGCGCTGCTGCTGATGCTGCTTGGCGTGTTCGAGGCGCTGGAGCACGTGCTCGGCCTCTACGCCAATCTCGCCATCGCCTGGGTCGGCGCACTGGTGGCCGACCTGGTCGTGAACAAGCCGCTCGGTCTGTCGCCCTCGCACATCGAGTTCAAGCGTGCCCATCTGTACGAGATCAATCCGGTCGGCCTCGGCTCGATGCTGATCGCCACCGTCGTATCCGTGCTCGCCTACACCGGCTGGATGGGCGACATGGCGCAGGCCTTCTCGCCCTTCATATCGCTGGCCACCGCCTTCGTCACGGCGCCGCTGATCGCGCTCGCCACGCGCGGCCGCTACTACCTCGCGCGGCGCAGTGCCACGCAGTGGCGACCGGGCCAGACCGTGACCTGCCACGTCTGCGAAAACAGCTTCGAATCGGAGGACATGGCGTACTGCCCGGCCTACGGCCAGCCCATCTGTTCGCTTTGCTGCACGCTCGAATCGCGCTGCCACGACCGCTGCAAGACCGACGCCAGCGCGGCCGACCAGCTGCACGCCTTCCTGAACGCCATCCTGCCGGTGCAGCTGGCGCGACGGGTGAACTTCCGCGTCGGCCATTTCCTGGTGGTGTTCCTGTCGCTTACCGTGCTGCTGGCGGTCATCTTCGGCGTCGTGTTCTATCAGGAAGCCATCGTCAGTGGCCTCTACCCGGCGGCGCGCGACAGCCTGCAGCTCACGCTGTCGAAAACCTTCGCGCTGCTGGTGCTGCTGTGTGCCGTGTGCGCTTGGTGGATCGTGCTCGGTTCGGAAAGCCGGCGGCTGGCGCAGGACGAATCGAACCGGCAGAACCAGCTGCTGATGCGCGAAATCGACGCCCACCGCAAGACCGACCTCGCGCTGCAGAAGGCGAAAGACGCGGCAGAGTCGGCCAACCTTGCCAAGACTCGCTACGTGACCGGCATCAGCCACGAACTGCGCACGCCGCTGAACAGCATTCTCGGTTACGCGCAGATCCTGCTGCGCGAAACTGGCAACAGCGGCAACGCTGGCAAGGGCGGCGGCGACGACACGCAGAAGCGCGCGCTGGGCACGATACTGCGCAGCGGCGAACATCTGCTGGGCCTGATCGACGGTCTGCTCGATCTGGCGCGCATCGAAGCCGGCAAGCTCAGGCTGGACCCGGCCCCGATGCCGCTGCGCGAATTGCTGGACGATCTGGCCAAGATGTTCGAGCCGCAGGCGGCGCGCAAGGGCTTGCAGTTCCGCATCGAAACGACCGGCCGGCTGCCCGACTATGTGCGCGTCGACGCCAAGCGGCTGCGCCAGGTGCTGATCAACCTGCTGGCAAACGCGGTCAAGTTCACCGAGCGCGGCGAGGTGGTGCTGCGCATCGATTACCGGATGGAGGTGGCGCGCTTCGAGATCGCCGACACCGGCCCCGGCATCGCGGCGGACGACCACGCCCGCATCTTCATGCCCTTCGAGCGCAGCGCCAGCGGCCGCGTCATCGCCGAGCCGGGCACCGGCCTGGGCCTCAGCATCACCCGCATGCTCACTTCGCTGATGGGCGGCGAACTGACGCTGGAGAGCGAGCTCGGCCGCGGCTCGACCTTCCGCCTGCGGCTCTACCTGCCCGAATACCTGTCGGTACCGACGCAGACGCGCTCGATGCGTACCGTGATCGGCTACGAAGGCCCGCGCATGCGCGTGCTGCTGGTCGACGACGACGCCACCCAGCGCCACATGCTGACCGGCATGCTGGCGCCGCTCGGTTTCGACGTCGACGAGGCAGCCAGCGGTCGCGAGGCGCTGGACTGCGTCGCCCGCGTGCGCCCGGACGTGGTGCTGCTGGACATCAATATGGACGGCATGGATGGCTGGGAAACCGCGCGCCGGCTGCGCGAGTTCGACGGCGCGCCGATTCCGGTGCTGATGGTGTCTGCCAATGTGTTCGAGAACCGCAGCGAGCTGCTGCGCACCGCCGGCTGCGCCGGCTTCGTGCCCAAGCCGGTGATGGAATCCGAACTGCTGGACCAGTTGCGCGAGGCGCTGGACCTCACCTGGCATGTCGACGAACCGGCAGACGCCGCACCGCCGAAGGCGGAGCCGGCCGCCGACGCGCCGCTGGCCGCGCTCGACGACGAAGAGCGCGCGGCGCTGCTGCGCCTGTCGCGGCTCGGTCACGTCAATGGCATCGCCACGCTGCTGGACGCGATTTCCGAACGGTCCGAGGCCGCACGCGAAGACTGCCGTCGCCTGCGCGCGCTGGTCGACGGCTTTGACCTCATACGCTTCACACAACTATTACAACGCGACGCCCATGCACTCTGAATTCCATCAACCGGTCGTGCTCGTCGTCGACGACGCGCCCGATTCGCTCGGCTTCCTGTGCGACGCGCTGTCGCAGGCCGGCTACACCGTGCTGATCGCACACGACGGCGCGTCGGCGCTGGCCCGTCTCGAATGGGTGGTGCCCGACGCCATCCTGCTCGACGCGGTGATGCCCGGCCTGTCCGGCTTCGAAACCTGCCGCCGCATCCGCGAGGAGCCGGGTCTCACCCACGTGCCCATCATCTTCATGACCGGGCTGTCGGGCACCGCCGAAGTGGTCGAAGGCTTCACTGCGGGCGGCACCGATTACGTGGTCAAACCCTTGCGTGTCGAGGAGGTGCTGGCGCGGCTGACCGCCCACGTGCGCAACGCGCGCGCGGTGCGCATCGCCCGCCAGGCGGTGGACGTGGCCGGCCTCGGCGTGCTGGTGGTCGATGCGCTCGGCCGCGTCGCCTGGCGCTCGCCGCGTGCCGGCGAGTGCCTGGGCCAGTTCGGCATCGACCCGGGGGCGACCTCGACCGCCGACTGGCTGGGCGATCCGGCCGGGCTCACCGCGGACCCGGCCGCCGACGCGCGACTGCTGCGCGAGCAGGGCGACCAGGCGCTGTATGCACGCAGCCTGGGCGCCGTCGGGCTGGGCGAACACATGCTGCTGCTCGACGTCAGGAAGCGCGGCGAATCGAGCACCCGCATCGCCGGCGCCCAGCTGACGCCGCGCGAGGCCGAAGTGCTGTCCTGGCTGGCCAAGGGCAAGACCAACCGCGACATCGGCGACATCCTCGGCATGAGCCCGCGCACCGTTAACAAGCACCTGGAGCACATCTACGAGAAGCTGGGCGTCGAAACCCGCGCCGCTGCCGCCGCGCTGGCGATGCGCGCGTCCAGCGACTGAACCTGCCCTAGTACAGCAGCTGCAGGCCGAACACGAAGCGGTCGAGCGAGGCCGCGCCCTCGCTCTTCGCGCTCGAATACACCGCAGTGAGGCGTGCCTTGTGTCCGGAGATGACGTAGTGGGTGCCGACGTCCCACTGTTCGGCGCGTGCGCCGGCGTCCGGATCGAGGCGCTGGAAGCGTACATAGGGCTGGAAGCGGCCGGGACCCAGCGCGTGCGGAATCAGGTAGCCGACGGTGAGCAGTGCGGCGTCCGCCTGCAAGGCGCCGCCGCAGTTGCTCACCCGCGAGCACAGCGGGTCGGCGGGCGCCACGTCGGCCACGCCGTCGGTGTCGTAGTCATACCAGGCGGCTTCGACCGTCAGCACGCCGCCGGAGCGCAGGCGGGTTTCATACAGTGCGTCGAGGTTCCACGCCCGATAGTCGCCGCGGGCGCCGGCCACACCGACGCCGTCCTTCTGGCTCATCAGCGCGGCCCCCAGCGTGAACACCTCCTTGTCGCCGTAATACGTGCTGGTGCCGTAGTAGCCGGGTTCCGGGTCGAGGAAGCTCCAGGCGAAGCGGGCGGCGAACAGCGGCTCACTGGAGGCATTTGACAGACCGCTGCCGCGGTTCTTGCCCTCGAACACGCCGACGCTGTAGAGCAGCCGGTCGGCGTACAGATTGCCCCACAGCAGCACGCCGTCGTCGCGGCCGGTGAAGGCATTCGGATAGAGCGACACGAAGGGGTAGCCCCACACGTTGGCGAACTGGTTGCCCGCCATATTCGAGCGGTCGGTTGGCGGCACCAGCCGGCCGGCCCACAGGTTCAGCCCCTCTGCCAGTTCGAACTGCAGGATGGCGTCGAGCAGCTGCATGTCCTTCGCCGGCGGGCGTTCGAAGGTGAGCGTGGCGCCGACGCGCCGGCTGAATTTCGCCGACGACAGCAGGCGGACCGAATCCATCGTGAAGCCGCTGTCGTGCGCACTGCCGCCGGCCGGGCGCGCCTCTTCGGCATTGACGTAGGAGGCGCGCAGCCACAGGCCGAGCGTCAGCGAACTGTCGCCTGGGCCCTGCAAGGTCATCTGGGCGCCGGCTGTGCCGGCGCAGAGCAGGGCTGCGCTGGCGAGCAGCGCGTGGCGAAAGGGCGGCGTCCATCGCAGACGCGTGAAGCGGCGGAAGGTCATGGTGGCGGTCCTGAACGGGTGCGCAGGGCAGGCAGTAGCCGGGTGCGCGGGTGGCGTCGGGAGTCCGGTATCCGGAGTGCGGCGTCCGGAATCCGGTCGTGTCGTCTGGCTGCGATTGCACGGTGGGGCGTCGCGGCAGCGCCTACGGGGCAAGGATGTTTGCCGCGTCGGCAAGCCGTTTCCGCACCGATGTGGTGCATTCTGGCGGCGAATTTCTCCGCCATCGCGCATGCGGCGACCCGCTGCACGGTGCAAGGCCAGTGCCAGGCGGGCATGGCTGATGCATGCAGAATCGGGCGACGGTCGCCTCTCAGCCTGATCGTCCACCCAGACCGGAGTCAGCCATGACAGAACGCCTATGGACTTTCGCCGCCGGTGCCGACGGCCCCTGGCGCATTACCGAAGTACGCGCCGTCATCGGCGAGGCGCTGGCCGAGGCGCCACGCCTCGACCGCATCGCCGGCGATGCAGCGCGCAGCGGCCTGTGGTCGCTGCGCGGCATCACCAGCAACGAGCGCTACGTCACCCGCGACGAGAAAAAGACGCTGACTGCCGCCTCGCCGCCGCTCGGTCGCAGCAGCGCAGCCTGTGCGGTGTTGATCCCGATCCGCAAGTCGGCGGCCTGGTGGGCGCTGGCGCAGGACGAGCGGCGCGCCATCATGGAAGAGCAGTCGCACCACATCGCGCATGGTCTGCGCGTGTTGCCGGCGGTGGCGCGCCGGCTGCATCACTGCCGCGACCTGTCGCCGGACGAGCCTTTCGATTTCCTGACCTGGTTCGAATTCGCGCCGGAACACGAAGCAGAGTTCGACGCACTGCTGGACGTGCTGCGGGCGTCGCCCGAGTGGGCCTATGTCGAGCGCGAGTTCGAGGTGCGGGCGCGGGTGGATATGGGGCCGGAGAACTGAGTCCGCCGGCCCGCTGCACGCGGTACTACCAGACGGCGAGGTCGCTGCCGTTGGCGCCGATGCGGATGTCGCCGAACTGGGCGCGGCCTTCGCTGCGTCCGAACACGCTGTTGGCGATCAGCCATACACGCACGATGCGTTGCGGCGGCGGCCCGCCGACCGCCTTTGCGTAGTCCTGCAGCACATTGCGCGACTCGTTCAGCCAGCGCCCGAGATCAGCATTGCCCGAGCGCGCCACGACGTGGGTTTCGCGGTCTTTCCAGCCGGGCAGCGGGCAGCGGAAGGTTTCGCCGACTGGCAGCGCGCTGCTCCACAGATAGGTCAGGTCCTGCCCGTTGTCGAACTCGACCGCAATGCTGATGTAGTCGTGCGTGATCACGCTGTTCTCGGCCTGCTTGCCCGGCAGCTGGTCCACCCGCCACGACCACTTGAGTTCGGTGTCCGGTGTCAGCGCGACCTCGGCCGGTTTTTGCAGGATGGCGACGTCGTTGCGCGTGTGCGTGTGCATGCGGCGCCTCGGGCCACCGTCGTCGTCAGCGTGGACCTCGCGGAAGATTTCCGCCGGGCCCAGTTCCCACAGGTACTGCCAGCCCTCGGGCGCGACAGGTGGCGACTGCAGACGGGCCAGGGCCGGCGCCGCCCAGTCGGGCGCAGCCGGCTGCAGGGCTAGTGCCGCGAGGTTGGCCGCGACGTCGGCGTCCGGTGCCCAGCGGATCAGCGCCACGCTGATGCCGCCGCCGGCGTCGGGGCTGGCGGGCGGCGCCTCACCCTGGTAGCGGCCCTTCGCGTCGAGCCAGCGGGTGGGCAGGTTCTTCAACTGTACGGTGCCGCTCTCCGCGGCGGTGAAGGTATCGGTGGTGTCGAGGCCGCGCGAGATCGCTCCGTTCTCGCCGATGCGGCGCCACAGCTGGAGGGGCGCTTCGAGTGAAATGTCGTAGTGACGCGACAGCCATACCCGGCCCTGCAGCAGTACGGTCACCCGGTCGCCGGCCTTCACCGGAAAGCCGCTGTCCAGCCACGGGCTGTGTTCCGCGCCAAGGTAGAGCACCTTCATGCCGGTGACTGCGCGGTCGGTCAGCGGCGCAACGGCCGTCTTCACCGACGCCTCGAAGCGCTCATGGGCGGACTGCGCCCACGCACTGCCGGAGGCCGCTACCGCCAGGCTCAGTACAAGGCTGCGCCACAGATGTTTCATCGTCATTCCGTCTCCTTCTTCATTTGCTGTGCAATGCCGCACGCATGCAGGGTGGCAGCAATTGCGCGCCGAAGGCAGGGCTGGACAGGGGGCGGGGCGCCGTTCCCGGCGATGCGGATGGAAGATGCCTGCTCCGGGGCCAGCGTAGGCGTGGGGTGGTGCGGACAGCACGTCCACCTGCTCAAACAAGTAACATCACGCCTTCGCAAATTTCCCACACCGCCTTCCGGCATGTCCGTTTCCGGCTCCGTCGCCCTCTATTTCGTCGCTTCGCCGCTGCAGTACCTCGCTGCCCGGCGCATTGCGCAGGCGTTCGAGCCCGGCGCACGGCAGGTGCTGGTCTGGTACAAACCGGGCATGAAGTCGGCCGTCGATCCGGCCGAGTGGGACGCGTGTACCTATATGCCGTGGCCGCGCTGGGAGCCGCTGCCCGGCGCTTTTGGCCGGCATCGGAGATTGCGCGCCAACGTCGGTCTGGTGAGCGGGCTGGTCGGACAGTGCGAGCGCCTGATCGTCCACAGCGCGGTGTTCGATACCGAGGCGATCAACTACTTCCTGCATGCCTTGCCGCGCGCCGTCGGCGCGCGCGAAGTGCACGCGCGCATCCTGCCCGACGGCCTGATCTCGATCCGCCGCTATCCGCTGAGTTTCACGAAAAGACTGGCGCAGCGCGTGCGGCTGCTGCGCAGCCTGTTCGCGCCGGAATTGCGTTACACCTGTTTTTCCGGCGACCGCATCGGCTCGGATGCGCCGTTCTGCGACCGCATCTACGTGCTGCCGGGGCTGCCGCACGAGTATCCGGCCGACAAGGTGGTGGTGTTGCCGCTGCTGGTCGATGCGCCGACGCCGGCTGCGGATGACAAGGTGCGGCGCGCGCTGGTGGTGGGGCAGCCACTGACCGGTTTCGGGCTGATGAGCGCCGCCGACGTGGCGGCGACTACGGTGCGCATACGCGACTGGTTGGCGGCGCAGGGCATCACCGATATCGATTACAAGGCGCACCCGAAGGACGCCGCGCACGAGCTGCGTCATCCCGACTACCGGCTGATCGAGCCGGACTGCGCGCTGGAGGTTCATATGGCGCGCACCCCCTACACCGCCGTCGTTGGCGTACGCTCGACCGCGCTGCTGATCGCGCGGCAGATCTACGCACCCGGAGTGCGCGTGCGCGCTTTCGGCTGGCGGGCGGTGAACTTCAAGACACCGGATGAACGGAAGGACATGAGGACGACCTTCGAGCAGTGCGGTGTGGAGATCGAATGATTTTCGCCGATTTCCGCGCGCGGATACCCGCGATCAATTCATGGCTGCTGGCGGGCGTGTTCTTCATGATCCCGGTGACGGTCGCGCCGGCGTACTGGCTCACCGTGCTGATTCTGGCGCTCTGGCTGATCGAGGGGCGCCTCGGGCAGAAACTGCGTGTCTTGGCTGCCGAGCCGCTGGTGTGGGCCTTCGTCGCCTACTTCGCCGTGTTCGCCCTCTCGCTGCTGTGGTCCGATGACCTGTCGTGGGGGCGGCGGCTTCTTGGCCGGCAGTACCTGTTCCTGCTGTTTCCGCTGTATCTGAGCGTCGCACAGCGTGCGCACTTCGCCCGCTACGTCAGCGCCTTCCTGCTGTCGGTGACGATGTGCGAGCTGCTGACCTTCTACAACTGGGCTCAGTTGCACGTGTGGCCCGAGTTGCCGGACGGCATACGTGTCGACAAGGGGGCCGACGACACGGCGCCGTTCGTCGATCGCATTCTGTATACGCCGGCGCTGGCACTGGCCGGCTATCTGTCGGCGCACCGCCTGCTGTTCGAGCTGACTTCGCTGCGTGCCCGGATGGCCTACGTGGCGCTGTTCGCAGCCACCGTTTTCAACCTCCTGATTTCGGGGGGGCGGGCCGGTCTGGTCGGTTTCCTCGCGTTGCTCACCATGCTCGCGTTCCAGCGCCTGGTCCGCCGGCCCATGCTGGCGGCGGGCGTGGCGGCCGCGCTGGTCGGCGGCATCGTGCTCGGCGGGTACTATGGCAACGATTACTTTCGCTTGAGAGTGGACCGGGCGTTCGACGAAGTTGTCCGTTACGAGGAGTTGCCGAAGGCGTCGGTCAGCCAGCGCATCGTTTATGCCGCGAACGCGTGGCGCGTGTTCGCCGAGCACCCGTTGATCGGCGTCGGTCTCGGCGATACGCGCGAGGCCTATCGGGAGATGAACGCCCGCTACACGCCAAAGTGGAAACCGGCCTGGAATCCGCACAATCACTATCTCTACGTCCTCACGGCCGCCGGTATGCTGGGTGCCCTTGCGCTGGCTGCCGTGCTGCTGCTGCCCTGGTTTCTCGGTGCGCCGGCAGATGGGCGGGAGCGCGTGCGAAAGGCTTTGCCACTGCTGCTCATCGTCATCTGCCTGTTCGAGTCCTATCTGATGCGATCCAACACCACCCTCATGTTCGTGCTGTTCACTGCGGCGTCATGGTGCGGCGTGCGAGGGCGACCGGCTTGAAGCGCATCCTCATCGTCCGCACCTCGGCCATCGGCGACGTGGTGTTCGCGTCGCCGCTCGCGGCAGCGATCAGGCGGACGCATCCGGACGCCGTCATCGCCTGGCTGGTCGAGCCCGGCATCGACGCGTTGATCGCGCACGACCCGAACATCGATGCCCGCATCCTGTGGCCGAAGGCGGAGTGGACGCGACTGTGGCGCGAACGCCGCTACGGTGAGCTGTGGCGGCGGGTGAGGGCACTGCGTGCCGAACTGCGCAGCCACCGCTTCGACACCGTGCTCGATCTGCAGGGCCTGCTGAAGAGCGGCTTTCTCGCCTGGCTGGCGGGCGCGCGCACACGCATCGGCCTCGGTTCGCGCGAGGGCAGCCAGTGTTTGATGACGCGCGTGGTGCCGCGCGGCGGCGATATCGCGCGCATCTCATCCGAATACCTGCATCTGGCAGAACAGCTCGGTCTGGATACGGGCGATTTCCTGCCGACACTGCACGTATCCGCGGACGCGGACGTCCGCGCGCAGGTGTTGCTGGCGGAGCATGGGCTGACGCCAGGCCGCTATGCCGTGTTCGCCGCGTTCACGACGCGGCCGCAGAAGCACTGGTTCGAGGATGCGTGGCAGACGCTGGCGCCCAAGCTCGCCGCGCAGACGGGACTGACCCCGGTGCTGCTCGGCGGACCGGCCGACGCCGAGGCGGCGGCACGCATCGCCGCCGGCGCGCCGGGGCTGGTCAATCTGGTCGGCCGCACGAAGCTGCCGGAAGCGGCCGCGCTGGTGCGTGGCGCCGGCCTGTTGGTCGGCGTCGATACCGGGCTCACGCACATGGGCATTGCCTTCGCGACGCCCACCGTGGCGATCTTCGGTTCGACCTGTCCCTATACGAATACAGGTCGCGCCAACGCGCGGGTGATCTGGCTGGGCCTGCAGTGTTCGCCGTGCAAGCGCCGGCCGACCTGCGGCGGCGCGTACACCTGCCTGCGCGACATCACGCCGGACCGGGTGCTGGACGAGGCGGCGAAGGCGCTCGCGGCATGAAGGTGCTGCACGTCGAAGCCGGCAAGCACTACTACGGCGGTGCGCGCCAGGTCGCCTACATCGTCGAGGGATTGGCGCGACGCGGTGTGGCCAATGTGCTGGCTTGCCCGCCGGGCGCCGGCATCGCTGCTGCCTGCGCCGGCCATGCCCGGGTGGTCGAGATGAAGATGGGCGGCGACGCCGACGCCGGCATGGCGCTGCGTCTGGCGCGTCTGATCCGCGCCGAGCGGCCCGACATCGTGCATCTGCACAGCCGCCGCGGCGCCGACCTGTGGGGCGGCATTGCCGCGAAGCTGACCGGCACCCGCTGCGTGCTGTCGCGCCGCGTCGACAACCCGGAGCCGCGCTGGCTGGTCGCGCTGAAGTACCGCCTGTACGACCACGTGATCACCATTTCCGACGGCATACGCGCGGTGCTGCTGTCCGAGGGGCTGGCTCCGCAGCGGGTGAGCTGCGTGCGCAGTGCGGTCGATGCCGCCCCCTACCTCGAACCGGTGGATGGCGTCGCCTTCCGCCGCGAGTTCGGCCTGCCGGACAATGCGCGCGTGATCGGTGTGGTGGCCCAGCTGATCGCCCGCAAGGGCCATCGCTACATGATCGAGGCAATGGCCGTGCTGCGTGCGAGCCATCCGGATGTCCGGGTGATTTTCTTCGGGCAGGGGCCGCTGCGCGAGGAACTGGAAGCCGAGGTGGCGGAGCGGGGGTTGGCGGAGGTGATCCGCTTTGCCGGTTTCCGTACAGACCTGCCACGCTGGCTGGGCGGGCTGGACATCCTGGCTCATCCGGCCGACATGGAAGGGCTGGGCGTATCGCTGCTGCAGGCTTCGGCCGCCGCGGTGCCCATCGTCACCTCGCGTGCCGGCGGACTGCCGGAGGCGGTAGCTGACGGCGTCAGCGGGCTGCTGATTCCGCCCGGCGATAGTGCGGCCCTGACCGCGGCGCTGGTCCGCCTGCTCGACGATGCCAGGCTGCGCCGCCGTTTGGGCGAGGCGGGGCGGGCACGCATACTGGCGGAGTTTTCGGTGGATGCGATGGTCGAGGGCAATCTCGCCGTCTATCGCCGGCTGATATCACGCAACTGAATACGGATACGACATGACGACAACTGACCGCCGCATCGTGTGGCTGCTGATTGCCTACTCGCTGCTGCTTGCTTTGCTGCCGATTGCGCTGAACGAGCAGGCTTTCCACTGGACCTTCTCCGAAGTGGGGCCATTCGAGCAGTTGTCGATCGCCGGCTGGCTGGGTACGGCGGTCATCGTGCTGTTGCGCATCCGCCCGCTGGGCGCGCGCGCCTGGGCCTTCGCCTTGCTGTGCCTGGCGTTTGCCGCGCGCGAGGCCGACTGGCACAAGCTGTTCACCGGTGAGAGCTTTCTGAAGAACAGCTTCTACCGTGACGCGGCGCGTCCCTTCGAGGAAAAGCTGGTCTGCGGTGCGATCGCCATCTTTCTGGTGGCGCTGGTGCTCTACGCCGGGCTGGTGATCGCGCGCTT
The DNA here is from genome assembly GCF_059552495.1 of Methyloversatilis sp. S146-33. The sequence continues at coordinate 20,509 of NZ_JCANOT010000012.1, read as the reverse complement.
CCTGTTCCTGCAGGGCGGCTGGCGTTCGCGGTCCGGCGCCTGGCTGATGGCGGGCACCGCGCTGGTGGTGGTTGGCAAGCTGATCGATCGCCTGCCGGCCGTGCTGTCGGTCGATTACGGCATCGAACTGGGCCCACTGACCAAGCTCTATTCGGCCGCTTTCGAGGAAGGCCTGGAAATGGCGCATCCGATGATACTGGCGTGGTCGGTGTGGATCAGCCAGACCGGGCGGCGCTACCTGTCGTGACCGAGCTGCCCGGCCGTTCGCGCGTGCCGGTGAGCACGCAGACCGGGCCGCACGAACAGCTGGCGGTGCTGATCGAACGCCGCCGCGGGCAGGATTACCGCAAGCCGGTCGCCCCCTACAGTGCGGAGGCGTTCAAGCGCTTCGCGGCGGCTTGTCGCCCCGGCGCGCCGCTCATCGTCGACAGCTGCTGTGGCGTCGGCGAGAGCACGCTGCATCTGGCCGAGCGCTTTCCCGATCATTTCGTGCTCGGCGTCGACCAGTCGGCCGACCGCCTGTCGCGTGCACCGGCACTGCCGGTCAACGCGCTGCTGCTGCGTGCGGACATGGCCGACATCTGGCGCCTGCTGCTGGATGGCGGCTATCGCCCAGCCCGCCAGTACATGCTCTACCCGAACCCGTGGCCCAAGATCGGCCAGCTCGCGCGCCGCTGGCCGGCGCATCCGGTGTTTCCGCGGGTGCTCGCGCTGGGCGGCATCATCGAGTGCCGCAGCAACTGGCGCATTTACGTCGAGGAATTCGCGCTGGCGGTCGGGCTGCTGGTCAGCCGGAACGCGACCGTCGAGGCATTCGTGCCCGAAGTGCCGATGACGCCGTTCGAACGCAAGTATCTGGCGAGCGGACACGCGCTTTTCCGCTGCGTCCTCGATCCGGAATAGGCACGGGGCGACGCATCCGAAAACGCGCCGCCCCGTGTGCAGCACCGGGTCACGCCCGGCGCCGGAGCGCTGCATCAGTGAAGTTGCGGTACGTACTTCGGGTCCGCCGGCGCAGCCGGGGCGACCGGCGTCGGGCGCTGCGAGATTTCGGCGGCAGCCTGTGCGGCGTCGCCGCCCCGCGCACGCTGCGCCTCGGCGGCGCGCATCCAGCCCGTGTCGTGCGGATATTCATCGCTGCGATACTTCGGGTCGGCCGGCGCGGCTGGCGCCACCGGCGACGGGCGGGCCGTCACCTCGTTCCGCACCTGAACTGCCTGGGCGCGCCGTTCAGCGGCCGGTTCGCCGGCGCCGCGCACCTCGGACACGGTGTTGGACATATGTTCGGTGGGAAAGGCGCCTTCCGCCATCGCGCCGGCGGACGTGATCACGAAGGCGGCACCAACGATAGTCTTGAGGACGGTCATTGCAGTCTCCATGGATAGCGTGGATAGCGGATGCCGGGATCGGCATCCATGGACTGCAGTGTCGACGCTGGCGGCCTGGCCGGATGTCGGCGGGAGGGTAGCCGCTGTAGGCGCCCTCGCAATGCGTGTAGGAAGCCAGGCGGATCCGGAGCAACGAGGATGTGCCGGCGACCCCGGCGCGATCGCGCTGCCGGGGCGGCATATGCCGAGCCCTGTCGTCGTTGGGCGCGCTGTCGGACAATGTCGGAACGCGGGGTCGGTGCGAGGTGCGCGATCCACATCCATACGAGGCTTCATGGACTACAACTGTGTCGAATGCGGCGCCTGCTGCGCCACTTTCCGCGTCGATTTCCATCCGTCGGAGGGCGAGACTCAGGGCGGGCGCGTGCCCGAGGGCCTGTACGACGAGTTGAACGGATCGATCGCCCGCATGCGGGGCACCGACCACACGCCGCCGCGCTGCCGTGCGCTGCGCGGCTGCATCGGCGAGAACGTAAGCTGCTTCATCTACGACGAGCGGCCCGACCCGTGCCGCGAATTCGAAGCGGGGTCGGAGGCCTGTCTGCGTGCGCGGCGCCGGCACGGGTTGGCGGAGGTGGCGTGACGCATACGCCCCCCGGTGGAGCGCCGTGCGGGGTTCTTGTGGAAGCGAGCTTGCTGGCGACAGCGGCCTGAGAGGACGTTCAGCCGACGATCAGCGGCTCGGGTTCGATGTCTACCCCGAAGCGTTCGCGCACGCTGGCCTGGATGTCCGCGGCCAGCTTCAGCAGCTGATCGGCGGTCGCCTGGCCGTGATTCACCAGCACCAGCGCCTGCCTGTCATGCACACCAGCATCGCCGCGACGTGTGCCCTTCCAGCCACACCGGTCGATGAACCAGGCAGCGGCGAATTTCACCGCGCCGTCGGTCGCAGGGTAGTGCGGGGCGTCCGGGTAGGCGACGAGCAGGCGGGTCGCTTCGTCGGCGGGCAGCACCGGATTGCGGAAGAAGCTGCCCGCGTTGCCGATCACCGCCGGGTCTGGCAACTTGGCGCGGCGCACGGCGCAGACGGCGTCGAACACGTCGCGGGGTGTCGGTGCAGAAACTCCGCGCGCCGCGAGCTCGCGCTGCAGGTCGGCATAGTCTGCCCGCACCTCGGGCCGTATGCTCAGCCGGAACACGACGCGGGTGATGATGGCGCGGCCGGCCAGCCGATGTTTGAACACGCTGTCGCGGTAGCTCATCGCACAGTCGGCGGCCGTCAGTTGCAGCCAGCGACGGTCCTGCATGTCCCAGGCTTCGACGCTGTCCAGCCAGTCCACCAGTTCGACACCGTAGGCGCCGATGTTTTGTACCGGCGCGGCACCGACGGTGCCCGGAATCAGCGCGAGGTTCTCCAGCCCGTACCAGTTGTGGTCGAGCGCGTGGCTGACCCAGTCATGCCAGTTCTCCCCGGCGGCCACCGCGATGCGCACCGTGTCGCCGTCGCGCGCCAGCACTTCGATGCCGCGTGTGCGCATCTGCAGCACGGTGCCCGGAAAGTCCGCCGCAAACACGATGTTGCTGCCGCCGCCCAGAACCACGATGCGCTCGCAGCGCTGCAGCAGCGCCTCGGTCAGCGCCGGCAGATCGGCTGCGTCGTCCACAGGCTGCAGCCGTGCCGCGCGGGCGGGCAGGTGCAGCGTGTTCAGATCGCGCAGGTCGGCGTCGGGGAGGGCAGGGGCAGTCATGACGTGCCGTGAGTCGGGTAGCGCAGCGCTGGAGCAGGGGCGCGCAGTATAGCCAAGCGACTGCGCTGCAGTGCGGCAGGCGGCTTGGCTTGAAATCGAATAAAAGATATCATATATAAGACTTGAACCGCCTTCGCGCGCAGTGGGTTTTGCGCTGCGCCATGCAAGGTTGCGGTCGTCGCCAAGGTGCGGATTGGAAAGCACTTTTTCGACACCGTTTCGGTGCAAGCCGCGGCTTTTCAGTCCGCGTCTTCGTGCGACGCACCATCGAAAGGGTGTGTCGTTCTATGATGCGGTATACCCGTCTACCGGAGGACTCACCGTGCTTGAAGCTTACCGTGCCCATGCCGCCGAACGCGCCGCGCTCGGCATCCCGCCGCTCGCCCTCGATGCGAAGCAGACTGCTGAACTGATCGAGCTGATCAAGAACCCGCCCGCCGGCGAAGAAGCCTTCCTGCTCGACCTGCTGACCCATCGCGTGCCGCCGGGCGTGGACGACGCCGCCAAGGTGAAGGCCTCCTTCCTGGCCGCCGTGGCGCACGGTGACGTCAAGGTCGCACTGATTTCCAAGGCCAAGGCCACCGAGCTGCTGGGCACCATGGTGGGCGGCTACAACGTGAAGCCGCTGATCGACCTGCTGGACGACGCTGAAGTTGCCGGTGTCGCCGCCGACGGTCTGAAGAAGACGCTGCTGATGTTCGATTTCTTCCACGACGTCGCCGAGAAGGCGAAGGCCGGCAATGCCAAGGCCAAGGAAGTCGTGCAGTCCTGGGCCGACGCCGAGTGGTTCACCAGCCGTCCGGAAGTGCCGAAGTCGATCACCGTCACCGTGTTCAAGGTGCCGGGCGAAACCAATACCGACGACCTGTCGCCGGCGCCGGACGCGACCACCCGTCCGGACATCCCGATGCACTATCTGGCGATGCTGAAGAACACCCGCCCGGATGCGGCCTTCAAGCCGGAGGAAGATGGCAAGCGCGGTCCGATGCAGTTCATCGAGGATCTGAAGAAGAAAGGTCACCTCGTTGCCTATGTCGGCGACGTGGTCGGCACCGGTTCGTCGCGCAAGTCGGCCACCAACTCGGTGATCTGGGCCACCGGCCAGGACATCCCCTTTGTGCCGAACAAGCGCTTCGGCGGCGTCACGCTGGGCGGCAAGATCGCCCCCATCTTCTTCAACACGCAGGAAGACTCCGGCTCGCTGCCGATCGAAGTCGATGTGTCGAAGCTGGAAATGGGCGACGTGATCGACGTGCTGCCGTACGACGGCAAGATCGTCCGTAACGGCGAGACGGTGGCTGAATTCGCGCTCAAGAGCGAAGTGCTGCTCGACGAAGTGCGCGCCGGCGGCCGCATCAACCTCATCATCGGCCGTTCGCTGACCGCCAAGGCACGCGACTTCCTCGGCCTGGGCGCGTCGACGCTGTTCCGCCTGCCGAAGGCGCCGGTCGATACCGGCAAGGGCTACACGCTGGCGCAGAAGATGGTCGGCCGCGCCTGTGGCCTGCCGGAAGGCAAGGGCATCCGCCCGGGCACCTACTGCGAACCGCGGATGACGACGGTTGGCTCGCAGGACACCACCGGCCCGATGACCCGTGACGAACTGAAGGACCTGGCCTGCCTCGGCTTCTCGGCCGACCTCGTCATGCAGTCCTTCTGCCACACTGCCGCCTACCCGAAGCCGGTGGACGTGAAGATGCACCGCGAACTGCCGACCTTCATCTCGAACCGCGGCGGTGTCGCACTGCGTCCGGGTGATGGCGTGATCCATTCCTGGCTGAACCGCCTGCTGTTGCCGGACACCGTCGGCACCGGCGGCGACTCGCACACCCGCTTCCCGATCGGCATCTCGTTCCCGGCCGGTTCCGGTCTGGTCGCCTTCGGTGCGGCTACCGGCGTGATGCCGCTGGACATGCCGGAATCGGTGCTGGTGCGCTTCAAGGGCACGATGCAGCCGGGTGTCACGCTGCGCGATCTGGTGCATGCGATTCCGCTGTACGCGATCAAGGCGGGTCTGCTGACCGTGGCCAAGCAGGGCAAGAAGAACGTGTTCTCCGGCCGCATCCTCGAAATCGAAGGCCTGCCGGACCTGAAGGTCGAACAGGCCTTCGAACTGTCGGACGCGTCGGCCGAGCGTTCCGCTGCCGGCTGCACGATCAAGCTGAACAAGGAGCCGGTGCAGGAATACCTGCGCTCGAACATCGTTCTGATGAAGAACATGATCGCCAACGGCTACCAGGACGCGCGCACGCTGGAGCGTCGCATCAAGTCGGTCGAAGCCTGGCTGGCCGATCCGCAGCTGCTGGAAGCCGACAAGGACGCCGAGTACGCGGCGGTGATCGAAATCGACCTCGCCGACATCAAGGAACCCATCGTCTGCTGCCCGAACGATCCGGACGATGCGAAGTTCCTGTCGGAAGTCAGCGGCACCAAGATCGACGAGGTGTTCATCGGCTCCTGCATGACCAACATCGGCCACTTCCGCGCCGCCGGCAAGCTGCTGGAAGGCAAGAAGGACATCCCGGTGCGTCTGTGGATCGCGCCGCCGACCAAGATGGACGCGTCCGAGCTGACCAAGGAAGGCTATTACGCCACCCTGGGTGGCGCCGGTGCGCGCATGGAAATGCCGGGCTGCTCGCTGTGCATGGGCAATCAGGCGCAGATCAAGGAAGGCAGCACCGCGATGTCGACCTCGACCCGCAACTTCCCGAACCGTCTGGGCAAGAACACCAACGTGTTCCTCGGCTCGGCCGAACTGTCGGCGATCTGCTCGAAGCTGGGCCGCATCCCGACCCGCGAGGAATACCTCGCGGAAATCGGCGTCGTCACCAAGGATGCAGACAAGGTCTACAAGTACATGAACTTCGACCAGATCGAAGAGTACGCAGAGACCGCGAAGGAAGTGACGGTCTGATCGTCGTCCGCAGCACGCAGTGAAAACGGCCCGCAATCGCGGGCCGTTTTTTTGCCTGTCGCACGGCGATTCCGGCGCCGCGGCGGCGGCCGGACGGGCGCCTCGCGTCGAAATGCCGTGGCGAAGCGCATCGGCGGGAGGCGTGCGTCACGAAGCGCCGCTCATGTTGCAGCGCGATGGTGCCGTCAAGAACAGGACCGAATCCTGCGGGCCCCGCCCATGACGCCTGACCTGTTCAATCTCGACGTGCTGCTGGTCGAACCCTCCTCGACGCAGACCCGGATCATCCGCGAGCGCGCGGCGGCGGTCGGCATCATGAAGATCCGCGAGGCCGATGGCGTGCATTCCGCACTGGCGGCGATGTCCGCCAAGGTGCCGGATCTGGTGATCAGTGCGCTCTACCTGCCGGACGGTGACGGCACCGAACTGGTCCAGGCGATGCGCAATACGCCCGAACTGCAGCAGGTGGCCTTCGTGCTGGTATCCAGCGAAACCCGGCCGCAGGCGCTCGACGCGGTACGCCAGTCCGGCGTCTGCGGCATCCTGCCCAAGCCCTTCACCAGTGCGCAGCTGCAGCGGGTGCTGTCGGCGACCCTCGACTTCCTCGCCGACGACGCGGCGCCGGACGAAGACATCGACTACGAATCGCTGCGCGTGCTGCTGGTCGATGACAGCGGCAATGCGCGCCGCTTCATGCGCCGCGTGCTGCAGAACATGGGGCTCAGCGACATCGTCGAGGCCAGCGATGGCAGCGAAGCCGTGAAGCTGCTGGACCAGACCCTGTTCGATCTCGTCGTGACTGACTACAACATGCCTGAGATGGACGGACAGGCGCTGGTCGAGTACGTGCGCCAGCAAAGCTGGCAGGCTTCGGTGCCCATCCTGATGGTGACCAGCGAATCCGACATGGGGCGGCTGGCTGCGGTCGAGCAGGCGGGCGTGTCGGGCATCTGCGACAAGCCCTTCGAGCCGGCCACCATCCGCGCGCTGCTGAAGGGCGCGCTGCGGCACACCGCCTGAGCAGGCCTCAGCCGGCAGCCATCCGGCGCATCAGTGCCGGGCCTGCAGTGGCGGCCAGCTCGCGCAGCATCCGTTCGGTGGTGGCCCAGTCCACGCATCCATCGGTGACCGAACAGCCGTAGCGCAGTTGCGACAGATCCTTTGGAATCGGCTGGTTGCCTGCTTCGAGATGACTTTCGATCATGACGCCGACGATGGAGCGGTTGCCGTCGCGGATCTGCCCCGCCACGTCGGCCAGCACCAGCGGCTGCATCTCGGGCTTCTTGAACGAGTTGGCGTGCGAACAATCGACCACGATATTGGGCGGCAGGCCGGCCTTGATCAGCGCCTGTTCGGCCAGCGCGATGCTGACCGAATCGTAGTTCGGCCGGCCCGCGCCGCCGCGCAGCACCATATGGCCGTGCGGGTTGCCGCGCGTGCGGATGATGCTGGAGCGGCCGTAGCGATTGATGCCGAGGAAGCTGTGCGGGCGCGAGGCGGAAATGATGCCGTTGATCGCCGCGTCGAGGTCGCCGTCGGTGGCGTTCTTGAAGCCGACCGGCGTCGACAGCCCGCTGGACATTTCACGGTGCGTCTGCGATTCCGAGGTGCGGGCTCCGATCGCGGTCCATGAGATCAGGTCGCCCAGATACTGCGGCGAGATCGGGTCCAGCGCCTCGGTGGCGGCCGGCAGGCCCAGTTCGGCCACGTCGAGCAGGAAGCGGCGCGCCCGGCGCATGCCTTCCTCGATCTGGAAGCTGTCGTCCATGAACGGGTCGTTGATGTACCCCTTCCAGCCGACCGCGGTGCGCGGCTTCTCGAAATACACGCGCATCACCAGCAGCAAAGAGGGCGATAGTTCGTCCGACAGCGTGCGCAGCCGGTGCGCGTACTCCATGCAGGCCTGCGGGTCGTGCATCGAGCAGGGCCCGACCACGACGAACAGGCGCGGGTCGGTCCGCTCCAGGATGGCGCGCACCGCCTCGCGGCCGGCCCGCACGGCCGTTTTCGCCGCCTCGCTGAGCGGCGCGTCGCCCTTGATGTCGCCCGGCGCGGGCATCACCGCAAAGCTTTCGATGCGGCTGTCTTCGAGTGTGGTGTCGGTGTTCATGAGCGGTCTCCCCGTTTGTCATGCCAGTCAACGCCGACCGGCGCACGCTGTCAATCGCGCTGGTCAAGGAAAGCGTGAATGGCGGGGAGAGACTGCTTCAGCGTGCCGCGTGCCGGGTGCCGTTCCAGCGCACGCGGTAGATTGCATCGGAGGCGTCGTCGGACACCAGCAGCGAACCGTCGGGCAGTACCAGCACGTCGGCCGGCCGGCCGGATACCGCATCGTTGCGACCGAGGAAGCCTTCGACGAAGGGTGTGTAGCTGGTGACCGTATCGCCGTCGAGCCGCGCCACCATGACGCGGTAGCCGTCGCGCACACTGCGGTTCCACGATCCGTGTTCGGCGATGAACACCGCACCGCGGTACTCGTCCGGGAATTGGGATCCGGTATAGAAGCGCATGCCCAGCGGCGCCACGTGGGCACCGAGCCGCAGCACCGGCGGTGTGTAGTCGGCGCAGGACCGCCCCTTGCCGAACTCCGGATCGGCGATGTTGCCGCCGTGACAGTAGGGGTAACCGAAGTGCTGGCCGGCCTTGCTGACGCGGTTCAGCTCGCACGGCGGCGTGTCGTCGCCCATCCAGTCGCGGCCGTTGTCGGTGAACCACAGCTCGCCGGTTTTCGGGTGCCAGTCGAAGCCGACGCTGTTGCGCACGCCGCGTGCGTAGATCTCCAGTCCGCTGCCGTCCGCGTTCATGCGCATGATGTTGGCAAAGCCGTCCTTGTCGCGGTCGCAGATATTGCAGGGGGCGCCGACCGGCACGTAGAGCTTGTCGTCCGGGCCGAAGGCGATGAACTTCCAACCATGGGCGCTTTCCTTCGGAAAACGGTCGCTGACCAGCACCGGCTTCGGCGGCGTGGCCAGCCTGTCGTCGATGGCGGGCAGTTTGACGATGCGGTCCAGCGACGACACGTAAAGGTCGCCCTTGCGCCAGGCGACGCCGACCGGCATGTTCAGCTGGTCTGCAATCCTGACCGCCTTGCCGGCTTTCATCGTCGCCGGGTCGAAAGTGACTGCGCTGACATGGCCGGCGCGCGAGCCGACGTAAAGCCGGCCGGGCGCGCCCAGCGTCATCGCGCGCGGATTGTCGACCTGCGCCCACAGCTCTATGGTGAATCCGGGCGGCACGCGCAGCTTTTCCAGCGCGGTTTCGGCGTGGGCGAGGGCAGAGCCGAACGCAAGCGCGCCGGCGAGCAGGAGGCTTCGTATCATGGTGGTCATCCCGTCATCAGATGCGGAATCGACCGGCCAGCGGCGCCGGTGTTCCGCAGTGGAGAGAACATGAAGCTGGTCAGCTGGAACATCCAGTGGGCGCGCGGTTGCGACGGCCGCGTCAGCACCGAGCGTATCGCCGATATCGTGCGTGCCTGGGGCGATGCGGAGGTGATCTGTCTGCAGGAAGTGGCGGTGGGTTTCGACACCTTGCCCGGAATGTGCGGCGAAGACCAGGTGGCGCAGTTCTCTGCGCTGTTTCCAGGCTACTCGGCGTTCTTTGCGCCGGGCAGCGACCGGCTCGGCGATGACGGTCGGCGCCTGCAGTTCGGCAACCTGACGCTGTCGCGTCTTCCGGTGCTCGCCGTCTGGCGCCGTCTGCTGCCGTGGCCGGCCGACGACAGCGTACCCGGCATGCAGCGCGCGGTCGCGGAAGTGACCGTCGCTTCTCCGGGCGGACCGCTGCGCGTGCTGAACACGCACCTCGAGTACTACTCGGCGGTGCAGCGCATGGCGCAGGTGGAGGCTTTGCGCACGCTGTCCGCCGAGGCGCTGGCCCACCTGCGCGCGCCACCGCGGAGCAAGGACACGAACCCGGCGTTTCTGCCGCCGCCGCGCCCTGCGGCAGCGCTGCTGTGCGGTGATTTCAACTGCGAGCCGCACAGTGCGGAACACGCGCGGCTGACTGCGCCGGCGGACGAAGCGGGTGCCGACTGGATCGATCTGTGGACCCACTGCCGCGGCGGCGAGCCGCACGCGCACACCGTCGGCCTGCACGGTGCCGACTGGCCCGATCATCCTTACTGCTGCGATTTCGCTCTGGCGACGCCGGCCTTGCTGCCCCGCGTGATCGGCATCGATGTGCACGCCGACACCGATGCATCGGATCATCAGCCGGTCCGGGTGGAACTGCGCGACTGAAGCGCAGTCATCAACCATGCAGGGCTGATCGGCCGGAATCGGTGACCGCTAGGCGATGTCGTCAGGGTCGAGCAGGCGTTCTATCGTTGCGATACGGTCGCGCAACAATAGTTTTCGTTTCTTCAGCCGTCGCAGCAGAAGCTCGTCGCGCGACTGCACGTCATGCAGGTCGGCGATGGCCTGATCGAGGTCACGGTGTTCGGCGCGCAGCGCGTCCAGCGTGGCGCGCAGTTCCTGTTCTTCCATGCCTGGCGCGCTGCCGGGAGGCGGCGCCTACTCCGTTTCGGGGACAGGCCCGGATGTTAGGTGTCACACCGCGAGGGCGCAAGCGCCCTTCAGCAAAGCAGTATCCGGCCGTTAGTCCACTTGAAAGGCGGCCGGTGTGCCCCATCTGCACTGCAGGGACGCGGTGCAGGAAGCTGCGACGGGCATTCTGCCGTTGCGTGTTGTACAGCCGCACCAGCCAAGGAGAAACATCATGCATATCATGTTCAATAATCCGCTGGTCTATGTGGTCGAGTACGCAGGTCTGGAAGCCGTCGAGGTGATCGACAAGCGCATCGGCCGTGGCGCCCTGATCCGCGACGACGCAGCACGCCGTTTCCGCGAGGAACTGAAGGAGCTGGTCGACCACGACGAAGAGGTCGGGCCGGAAGAGTTCGACGCCTTCATGGTGCCGTGGGAGGCGCTGCTGACGCAGCCGGCGATCTACCACTGACGCAACCACCGGCCGCCCGCGGTGTTTCGCCGCAGGCGGCCGCTTCGGTAAGATGCGTGTCCGCAGAATCTGCACGCAGCCTACGCATTCCGATGAGCAAGGCCTTCACCAAGGAAACCGACACCGAAGAGGACGATCCCGAATCGGTCAGCGCGCTGCCAGCGGGCAGCAAGAACTACATGACGCTCGCCGGCTACGGCCGTCTGCGGGCCGAACTCGACGAACTGGTGCGCAGCGAGCGCCCGCGCATCGTCGAAACCGTCGCCTGGGCCGCCTCCAACGGCGACCGCTCCGAGAATGGCGACTACATCTACGGCAAGAAGCGTCTGCGCGAAATCGATCGCCGCATCCGCTTCCTGATCAAGCGACTCGAATCGGCCACCGTGGTCGACCCCAGGGAACAGCAGAACCCTGAACAGGTGTTCTTTGGCGCCACCGTCGACTACGAGGACGAGGACGGCCCGCACACCGTGCAGATCGTCGGCGTCGACGAAGCCAACGCATCCGACGGCCGCATTTCATGGATATCGCCGCTTGCCCGCGCGCTGCTCAAGGCACGCGAGGGCGATACCGTGCGTTTCCAGAGCCCGGCCGGGCCGCGCGAGATCGAGGTGACCGAGGTGCGCTACGAGTGAGCGCACGGCGGCATTTGCGCATCGTTGCGCGCCTGCTTCTGCTGGCGCTGCTCGCGTCGCCGGCGGTACCGGCCCTGGCGCAGGTGCTTGCGCGCAGCGCAGGGATGGCGCTGGCCGCCGACATCTGCACCGGCGCACGCGCGGCGGACGACGGCATGCCGGCCCCGGTTCAGCATGCCGGAGCGCATTGCCAGCTGTGCGGCACTCATGCCGGCGGTGCCGTTCCGGTCCGCGCGACGCCGGCCCCTGTCTTCGGTTCACGTCCCGGGCGGGAACGCCTCGCGCCGACGAGCGAATGCGACGGTGACGAGCGCGGAATGCGACCGGAGGCGAGGGCGCCTCCCGGCGCTCACCGCCCCTCCGCCTGACCCTTGCGCAGCATTCCCGGCTGACGCGCGGCGCCCGCTCTGCCGGTGCCCCATGCGTCATCGCCCAGTCCTTTCCGGAGCACAGAAATGAAATCCATCCTGACCGCCACTCTCCTTTCCATCGCCTGCAGCGCCGCCCTGGCCGACGTTACGGTGAAGGATCCCTGGGTACGCGCCACCGTCGCCGAACAGAAAGCCACCGGCGCCTTCATGCAGATCACCGCGCCGAAGGCGGCGCGGCTGGTCGGCGTCCACTCGCCCGTGGCCGGCGTCGCGGAAATCCACGAAATGTCGATGAACAACAATGTAATGCGCATGCGTGCCATCCCGGCGATCGATCTGCCGGCCGGCAAGGCGGTCGAACTCAAGCCCGGCGGCTACCACCTGATGCTGATGGATCTGCGCGCGCCGCTGGTCGACGGGCAGACGGTGCCGCTCAGCCTGACCGTGGAGATGGCCGACGGCCGGCGCGAGACGCTGGAGGTCAAGGCCCCGGTGCGCCCGCTCGGCGCTGCCGCGTCGCACGATCACCACTGAGCGTAGTCCCGCTTGCGCGGGTGGGCCTCGCTTACCCGAGCGCCCCTCGCGGTCTTCTACTCCCCGCTGTCCGCTGCCTGCACACTTCGGGTGTGCAGGCAGTCCCGCCTTTGCCGTCGTCCCCTCACGTTCTCCGGGATATCTTCCCGCCACGGTGATCAATCAACCGTACGGATACAGTTAATTAACCGTACGCCTAAAGTTTCGCCTCCAGGGTTCGTAATCCTGCACAGCAGGTGGTCGCTGACAGCCTTGTCCGGCCGGACTTTCGCAATACAACGCACACAGAACTGTCATGAACTCGAATTCCAGGAGTGGCGATCGGGTCGCCTCCAGGGTGCTGGACGCGAGCGCGCTCGGCCGTCCCGTCCATCGTCTGGATGCCTTCGCCGACAGGCTGGCCAAGGATCTGGCCGAGGCATTCCGCGGTGGCGTGAACCGCCGCTACCGGGCCGCCTTCGACCTGCGTTCGGTCAGCATCGACCGCACTGGACAGGCCGGCGACCTGATCCGCTGGACGGCCTACAGCGGCGAGACAGGGCGCATCCTGTTCGCCGCCGAACGCCCGCTCGTGCTGACCCTGCTCGGATACCGTTTCGGCCTGATCGGGCGTAGCGGTGCAGCGGCGCCAGCGCAGGCCGACGGCAATGGTCGCGCGACCGCGACCGAGGAACGTGTGGCGGTCGCCCTGGGCGAGGAACTGGCCGCCGTGGTTGCCGCCCGCATCGAAGCCGGCGACCTCGACCGGCCGCTCGACGCCGTCGCAACGCCGGCCTTCTCGATCGCGCCGGCACCACCTCCGGCCGCGGGCGCCTGGACGCTGAGTTGCACGGTGGCCGACCCGCTGCTCGGTGAGGACTGCCGCATGTGGTTCGTACTCGACGACGCCTGCATGGACAGACTGCTGCGCGGCCTCGCGCCGCCGCGTGAAAAAAAGGACGCAGCCGGCGCCGACACGCCGTTTGCCCACCGACTGCAGATGACGCTCACCGGCCGCCTGCTGAGCAGGGACATCCAGCTCGGAGAGCTGTTCGACCTGCGTGTCGGCGACGTCATTCCGGTCTTCGTCGGCGAAGCCGACGTACTGGTCGACGATTCGCGCCTCTTTACGGCAGCTGTCGCCGAACACCGCGGCAAGCTCTGCCTCACCTCATTCAACGATATGGACTGATGCCATGGACAACACTTCCGGAATCGACACGCTGCTGGACGGACTGGACGAGGCAGGCGACGACCTTGCGCTGCTCGGCAACGAAGCGCCGGCCACACCGGCTGCACCGCGACGGAACTTGCCGCAGATGATGCGACGCATACCGGTCACGCTGACGCTGGAGGTCGGGTCCGCGCGCGTATCGCTGCAGGACCTGATGGAAATCGGACCGTCGAGCGTGCTCGAACTGGATTCGCTGGCCGGCCAGCCGCTGGTGATCAAGGTCAATGGCACGCCGATCGGTCACGCCGAGGTGGTGCTGGTCGGCGACAACCACGGCCTGCGCGTGGTCGACCTCGACGGTCTCGATCTGGACAGCCTGGCGCAATGACGTACCGATCGTCCTGCGGAGGGTCGTGGGCGCGCCGCGCCGGCAGGCTGCTGCCGGCCGTGGCCGCGGTCGTCGTCTGTGCATCGGCCGGCGCGGCCGAGATTCCGCTGCTCGAATCGACCACCCGCGGCGCCACCACCGAGTTCTCGGTGAAGACGCAGATACTCATCATCATGACCTTGCTCGGGCTGCTGCCCGTCATGGTGATGATGATGACCAGCTTCACCCGCTTCGTCATCGTGCTGTCGCTGCTGCGGCAGGCGCTGGGCCTGCAGCAGGGTCTGCCCAACCGCATCGTCACCGGCATCGCGCTCATCCTGACGCTGCTGGTGATGCGCCCGGTGGGCGAGCAGATCTGGGCTGAAGCCTTCGTGCCCTACGACCGCGACAGCATCAGCCTCGAACAGGCGCTGAAGATCGCCGAGGCGCCGGTGTCGCGCTTCATGATGGCGCAGACCGGCAAGGCCGCGCTCGAACAGATCGCCCGCCTGTCCGGCTCCGGGCCGGTCGCGCAGCCGATGGACCACCCCTTCCTGGTGCGTCTGGCCGCCTTCGTGCTGAGCGAGCTGAAGACCGCCTTCCAGATCGGCTGCATGCTGTTCATTCCCTTCCTGGTGATTGACCTCGTCGTGTCCTCGGTGCTGATGGCCATGGGCATGATGATGCTGTCGCCGCTGGTCATTTCGCTGCCGCTGAAGCTGCTGCTGTTCGTGCTGGTCGACGGCTGGACGCTCACGGTCAACACGCTGGTCACCAGCATTCAGGTCTGATGCGATGCTGACGCCCGACATTGCGGTTGATCTGGTCAGCGAAAGCCTGCACATCACCATGGTGCTGGTGCTGCTGCTGGTCGGCCCGGGGCTGGTGATGGGCCTGATCGTCGCGCTGTTCCAGGCGGCCACGCAGATCAACGAACAGACGCTGAGCTTCCTGCCGCGACTGCTGGTCACCCTGCTGGCCATCATCTTCGCCGGACGCTGGATGACCGGCTACCTGATGGACTTCTGCGTGTCGGTGTTCCAGCGGGCGTCGGCGCTGGTCGGCTGAACGGGCGCGCACGTCGTGGAACCGCTGTTCAACCAGATGCTGCCCTTGCTGCACACGCTGTGGTGGCCGTTCTGCCGCATCCTCGCGATGTTCAGCGCGGCGCCGCTGATCGGCGAGACCACGTTGCCGATGCCGGTGCGCATCCTGCTGTCGCTGGTGCTGGCGGTCGTCATGCTGCCGCTGGTGCCAGGCGGCGCGCAGATCGATCCGTTCTCGCTGAACGGCGTCGCCACCACGGTGCAGGAAGTGCTGATCGGCTTCGTGATGGGGCTGGCCTTTCACCTGGCGATGGCGGTCATCATGGTGCTCGGCTTCCTGGTGTCGTCGCAGATCGGCCTGTCGATGGCGCTGATGAACGATCCGCTCAATGGTGCCTCGTCCGACGTGGTGTCCAGCCTGCTGGCGACCATGTGTGCGCTGGTGTTCTTCGCCGTCGATGGCCATCTGCTGCTGGCCGGCGTCATCGGCGCAAGCTTCGGTGCCTGGCCGGTGGGCGGTGGCATCCCGCTGTCCACACTGCAGGCGATCGCGCTCAATGTCGCCTGGGTGTTCTCGGCGGCGCTGCTGCTCGCAGTGCCCATGGTGTTCGCGACCATGGTGGTGCAGATCGGCTTCGGCTTCCTGAACCGCGTGGCGCCTTCGCTGAACCTGTTCTCGCTCGGCTTCTCGCTGGTGACCGTGTTCGGCCTGTTCATGCTGGGCCACGTCGCGCGCGTGGTGCCGCAGCACTACCTTCGCATGTGCGGACAGGTGCTCGACATGCTGCAGCAACAGATGAGGGCGGTGCCGCATGGCTGACGAATCAGGCAGCAGCGGCGACAAGTCTGAAAAGCCCTCGCAGCAGAAGCTGCGGAAGACGCGCGAGAAGGGGCAGGTCGTCCGCTCGCGCGATCTGGCGACGGCGGTCGGCATCCTGGTCAGCCTCAAGCTCATCGTGCTGATGATGCCGTCGCTGCTCGACGACTTCCGTGACCTGTTCGCACTCGGCTTCGTGCCGCTGGACGGCGACGGCGCGCTCGACAACGCGTGGTCGGCGCGCTTCGCGGCTGCCTCCACGCTGCTGCTGAAGATGCTGTTGCCGCTGTGCGCGGTGCCGCTGGCCATCCTGATTGCATCGCTGCTGCCCGGCGGCTGGGTGCTCAACGTCGAGCACTGGCAGCCCAAGCTGGAACGCCTGAGCCCGATCAAGAATCTGGGTCGGCTGGTGTCGCCCAAGCACCTGTTCGAGGTGGCGACCTCGGTGCTGAAGGCGACCGCGCTGTGCTGCGTGCTGTGGTACGTCTGCAGCCGCGGCGTCACCGATTTCCTGATGCTGCAGTCGCTGCCGCTGGACCGCGCGCTGATTGCCGGCGCCGACCTGATGCTGGACAGCATCATGGCGCTGTGTGCCGTGTTCGTCGTGTTCGCGCTGGTCGATGTGCCGGCGCAGGCCTTCTTCTTCCTGCGCAATCTGCGCATGACCAAGCAGGAGGTGAAGGAGGAGCACAAGTCGAGCGAGGGCCGGCCCGAGGTGAAACAGCGCATCCGCCAGCTGCAGCGGCAGATGGCGCGGCGCGGCGTGCGCAAGGCGGTGCCGGGGGCCGATGTGGTCATCGTCAATCCGGAGCACTACGCGGTCGCGCTGAAGTACGACGAGCGCCGCGCGCAGGCGCCCTTCGTCATCGCCAAGGGTGTGGACGAGATGGCGCTTTACATCCGCGCCATCGCCACCGAGCACAGCGTCGAGACGGTCGAACTGCCGCCGCTTGCGCGCGCCATCTACAACACCAGCCAGGTCAACCAGCAGATTCCGCTGCCGCTGTATCGCGCGGTGGCGCAGGTGCTTACCTATGTTCTGCAGCTCAAGGCCTTTCGCCGCGGGCAGCGTCGGGGTGAGCCGCGGCTGCCGACCGACCTGGTCATTCCGAAACATCTGAGCGAGGTGATGCCCGCATGAACTTCCTGAACCGCCTGGTCGACGAAATGCGCCGGCACCGCGTCGCCACACCGGTGTTCCTGCTGCTGATACTGGCGATGGTCATCCTGCCGCTGCCGCCGGTGCTGCTCGACGTGCTGTTCACGTTCAACATCGTGCTCGCGCTGATCGTCATCCTGGTCAGCGTGTCGGCCAGGCGGCCGCTCGATTTCTCGGTCTTTCCGACCATCATCCTCGCCACCACGCTGATGCGGCTGACGCTGAACGTCGCCTCGACGCGGGTGGTGCTGCTGCACGGTCACGAAGGCACGCACGCCGCCGGCCAGGTGATCGAGTCCTTCGGCAACGTGGTGATCGGCGGCAACTTCGTGGTCGGTCTGGTGGTGTTCGTCATCCTGATGATCATCAACTTCGTCGTCGTGACCAAGGGTGCCGAGCGCATCTCCGAAGTGTCCGCCCGCTTCACGCTGGACGCGCTGCCGGGCAAGCAGATGGCCATCGACGCCGATCTGAACGCCGGCCTGATCAACCAGGAGAAGGCCCAGGCCCGCCGCCGCGACGTGGCGATGGAGGCGGATTTCTACGGCGCCATGGACGGCGCCTCCAAGTTCGTCCGCGGCGACGCCATCGCCAGCATCCTCATCCTGCTGATCAACATGGTGGGCGGCGTCATCATCGGCGCGCTCATGTACGACCTGAGCCTTGGCGATGCCTTCCGCCAGTACGCGCTGCTGACCATCGGTGACGGTCTGGTGGCGCAGATCCCGGCACTGCTGCTGTCGGCGGCAGCGGCCATCATCGTCACCCGCATCAGCGATTCCGGCGACTTCGAACAGCAGATCAGCGCCCAGCTGCTGACCTCGCCGACGGTCATGTACGGCGCGGCGGCGATGATGGCGGTGCTGGCCGCAATTCCAGGCATGCCCACGCTCATGTTTGCGCTGTTCGCGGCCGTACTCGGATTTGTCGGCTGGCGGCTGTCGGGGATGGCCGAGCGACCGGCGCAGAGCGATCTGGTTCAGGTCGAGAGCGCACTGATCAACGCCCGTGCGCCCGAACTCGACTGGAGCGATCTGCCGGTGGTCGAGCCGGTCACCATCATGCTGGGCTACAAGCTGGTCGGTCTGATCGACGCAGCGCAGGGCGCGCCGCTGACGCGCCGGATCAAGGGCGTGCGCCAGAGCCTGAGCGAAACCATGGGCTTCCTGTTGCCGCCGATCGGCGTGCGCGACGATCTTTCGCTGAAGCCTTCCCAGTACTCAGTGCTGCTCAGCGGCGCGGTGATCGCGCAGGCCGAGGTGTTCGCCGACCGGCTGATGGCCATTCCGTCGCCGAAAACTTACGGCACGCTGGACGGCATTCCGGGCATCGAACCGGCCTATGGCATGCCGGTTACGTGGATTGCCCCGGAGGACAAGGCGCATGCGCTTGGCCTCGGCTATCAGGTGGTCGAGTGCGCGTCGGTCATTACCACCCACCTGTCCAAGCTGGCGCGCGAACACCTGGCCGAACTGTTTGGCCACGAGGACGTGCCTGCGCTGCTGGAGCGGCTGTCCGCGCTGACGCCCAAGCTGTCGGCGGCCCTGGACAAGGCTATGACGCACACCCAGCTGCTGCGCGTGTTCCGCGTGCTGCTGGCCGAGAACGTGTCGCTGAAGGACATCGTGCCGATCGCGACGACGCTGGTCGAGAACGCCGAGGTGACCAAGGACCCCATCCTGCTGGCGGCCGAAGTCCGCTGCGCGCTGCGCCGGCAGATCGTCGGCGCCTTGGTCGGGCCGCTGGCCGAAATGAAGGTGTTCAATCTGGGCAGCGAACTGGAGAACATGCTGCTCGGCTCGCTGAACCAGGCGCGCCAGACCGGCAAGGCAGCGCTGGACAACTACCCGATCGACCCCAATCTGCTGGCCCAGCTGCAGACCCACATGCCGTTGGCGCGCGACCAGATGAAACAGCAGGGCGGCACGCCGCTGCTGCTGGTGATGCCGCAGATCCGCCCGCTGCTCGCACGTTACGCGAGGCTGTTCGCGCCGGGGCTGCAGGTGCTGTCTTACAACGAAGTGCCGGAGCAGCGCGACGTCAGCGTCGTCGGTACGCTGGGCTGAGCGGTGCGCTCAGCGGAGCCCGCCGCTGCGCGCATACAGGAAGGCGTGAGTGAGCCAGGCCGTGCGGCAGGCTGCGACCTCGATCGCCACGATGCGTCGCTGCGCGAGGATGGGCAGTATGTAGTCGATGCAGCGAACGCCGCCGTTGGCGTCGCGCGTCGCGCGGCACAGCAGGCCGGTGCGCCGCAGATCGTCGTCGGACACCACCTCGCAGGGCGACAGGCGGTCGTGCCCGTTCTCGATCAGGAACTGCAGTGCCACCACGAAGGCGGCACGCGCGATGCGGATGTCGTGCGGCACGATGCGCACGAAGGGGCGGTCCGTTTCGTGCAGGATTTCGAAGTCGATGTCGGACACGCCGTGCGTGGCGTAGCGCTGGCCATCGCCGATGAGGTGCCAGATCGCGTCTATCGTCGCTTCCGAATGCGATTCGCAGATCGCGGATTCGCAGCGGTTCCTCATATGGATCATCCTTCCGGTTGGTAGTGCGTCGCCGGCGCCACGGCGAACGCCCGCGCCGGTGAGACCGGGGCGGGCGGACGCGGAACGGGAATTGCCGGACGCCGGAGCGTCGGCAGTCGCGGCATTACTGCATCAGCGACATGACGAGCTGGGACATGCTGGAGCTCTGCTTGAGCATGGAGGTGCCCGCTTGCATGAGCATCTGCTTCGAGGTCATGTTGGCGGTTTCGGACGCGTAGTCTACATCCATGATGCGACCGCGGGCCTGTTCGGTATTGGTCTTCATGTTGGCCAGGTTGTTATAGACGTGGTCCAGTCGGTTCGACGCGGCGCCGATCTGCGAGCGCAGCGTGCCGACGGCGGTGATGGTCGTCTCCGCCAGCGTGATCGCGGCGTTGGCGGCGGTCGAAATGTCACCGGCGTTGAGTGCGGTGACCGCGGTGGTCAGCGTCGTGAAGTTGGCCGAGGTGTCGACCACCATGGTTTCCGCGGCGTCGGCACCGATCTGGAAGGTCACGCCGCCGGCGGTGGCCAGCGTGCCGCCGGTCAGCAGGGCCTGACCGCCGAACTTGGTGTTGGTCATGATGTTGGTCAGCTCCAGGCCCAGCTGGTCGTATTCCGCCTTCATCGCGGTCTTGTCGCTGGCGTTCGAGGCACCGTTCGACGCTTCGGTCGCCAGGTCCTTCATGCGCAGCACGATGTTGGTGATCTCGGTGAATGCGCCTTCGGCGGTCTGCATCATCGAAATTCCGTTCTGGGTGTTGCGCTGGGCGATCGCCATGCCTCCCGTCTGTGCACTCAGGCGGGTGGCGATCTGCAGACCGGCGGCGTCGTACATCGCGGAATTGACGCGATAGCCGGTGCTCAGGCGGGTTATCGTAGTGGACAGAGCTTTCGGGGTGCCGCCGACCGAGTTCTGTGCGGTCAGGGCGGCGGCGTTGGTATGAAGG